>JBIOHJ010000093.1:0-13311 GCA_044448905.1 Bacteroidia bacterium
ATATGCCGCTACTGACACCTACCTGAGATCTAACGAACGGCTTGTAACGGCAAGCCAGGTGCTGGCGGGAAGCTGGATTGAGTGCCAGCACTTAACGGTCAGTTTGCTTTTGAATGCTGAACGCACCGAAGCAAATGAGATTTTATTTCAACGGATTTGGGAACAGCGTCTTTACCTCGATAATATTTCTAAAATTTTCGAAGAATTTAAAGGGGATGCAGAATTGGCAAAAATTAAAAAAGACTTTGACGGACTTCTTTTGATTTACAAAGAACCCAAAGATTCTAAAGACATTAATAATGAATTCTTAACTAAACTTTCAAAGAATCTTATTCGGGTGAGGAGTAACATTATAAAATAATTTATTATCCCGGTAGCTGGGAAATCCCATAAGAAATAAAAATTAATTGAAGCTTCCCTGCAAACCGGGAGGCTTTTTTATTGTTAACGCTATGCATCCTTTTGACATTTTCGTAATTCGTATATTCGTGAAATTCCTAATTCGTAGTTATGAGCGATAAGATTCTTAAAGCCCTCATGCAACTTTTTGCAATTATTGCCAATGTGGAAAGGCTTACTGCACAGGGGCGGAATATTGTTGAAGCCTTTTTACTTCAGCAGCTTAGCAGGGCTCATGTAAAATATTATCTCGAAATTTTTGATTCCCATTTTGCTTTGCTCCAAGGGAAATCGGATCCAAATAAAATTAAAAAGCGGGTATCGGTTAATTCAGTAAAAGTGTTGAGAATTTGTACCGAGATAAACAACGAGCTCGAACAAAAGCAGAAGTATATTGTTTTAATGAGACTTATTGAATTTGCCTGTTCTTCAGGTGAAACAGTAAATGAACAGGAGCTTGAATTTTTATCAACGGTAGCCAATGTCTTTAATATTCCTGCCGCTGATTTTGAAGTATGCCTCTCGTTTGCGTCAGGCAAAAATTCTTCAGACATAAAAGATTCGTTGCTTTTATTAATAATAAATAACAATCCTCATCATAAAGGTAAATACACAAAACACATCGTTAATGAATCGCTCCCGGGCGATTTATGTTTTCTCGATATTAAATCCGAAGGAATTTTGTTTGTAAAATATTTTGGGACCAGCCAGCTTACACTTAACGGGCATCCGCTTTTGATTAATTCCGTAACGGTATGTTCGCCTGGCTCTGTGATCAGGGGAACAGGTGTTAGCCCGGTGTACTATAGCGATGTAATAAATTCTTTTCTGAAAGATGCTTTGCATGCCGAAATCAGTTTAGCTGTACACAATGTTGAATTTGTTTTTCAAAATAAGAAAAAAGGATTGCACGAAATCAACTTTTCGGCAACCACCGGCAATCTCATTGGTATTATGGGTGGCAGTGGTGCTGGAAAATCAACGTTGCTGAATATTCTGAATGGGAATAGTAATCCAACCAAAGGAAAGGTAACTATTAACGGAATTAATATTCATAAGGAACAAAAAAAGCTCGAAGGAGTTATTGGCTATGTTCCGCAGGACGATTTGCTGATAGAAGATTTAACAGTTTTTCAAAATATTTTTTTCAGCAGCAAGCTTTGTTTTGGAAATTTGAGTGATCATGAAATTACTGATAAAGTAAACCGGCTGCTGGAAACATTAGGCCTTTTTGAAATTAAAAATTTAAAAGTTGGTGACTCGTTGAATAAGATGATCAGCGGGGGGCAACGCAAAAGATTAAACATAGCACTTGAATTAATACGGAAACCATTGGTTCTTTTTGTTGATGAGCCTACATCGGGCTTATCATCACTTGACTCAGAAAATGTAATGGATCTGCTCAAGCAGCTTGCCATTAACGGGAATCTTGTTTTTGTGGTTATTCATCAGCCTTCTTCCGATATATTTAAATTATTTGACAGGCTGCTCATTCTGGATATAGGCGGATACCCGGTATATTATGGCAACCCGTCCGATTCGCTAATTTATTTTAAGAACAAAGCCAATTATGCCGATGCTGATGAAAGCGAATGCGAAACCTGCGGCAATATTAATCCCGAACAGGTTTTTAATATTATTGAATCAAAAGTAATAGATGAATTTGGAAATGCTACCCGCAGCAGGAAAATTTCTCCCGAAGAATGGAATTCATTATTTAAAGAGTCGCATACAACAACCACAGGTGAAACCAAGCACAAAAAAATTACACAAAGTATTTTTAGCAAGCCCTCGCGTTTAAAGCAAATTGCGGTTTTTATCCAGCGCGATGTGTTTGCAAAACTCCGCAATGTGCAATACCTCCTCATAAATTTTCTTGAAGCACCGCTGCTTGCACTTATCCTTTCTTATTTTTTAAAATACTATAAAGAAGACACCGCTTATTTATTTCGTGAAAACTTGAACCTGCCCGCTTTTATTTTTATCAGTGTAATTGTTGCGCTTTTTATGGGACTTACCGTGAGTGCCGAAGAAATAATTCATGACCGGAAGATACTTAAACGCGAATCTTTTCTCCATCTCAGCCGGAGCAGTTATTTGTTTTCAAAAATATCAATCATGTTTTTGATTTCGGCAATACAGACTTTTTCGTTCGTAATTATCGGGAATGCAGTATTTGGTATTAAGGATATGTTTTTTGAATACTGGTTAATTTTATTTTCTGTTTCCTGCTTTGCAAATCTTATGGGATTAATTATTTCGGCTTCATTTGACTCGGTAGTTACCATTTACATTCTGATTCCTTTTTTAATCATACCGCAAATAATTTTAAGTGGAGTGATGGTTAAATTCGAAAATCTAAATCCCGTAGTTACTTCACAAAGTAAAGTGCCGCTTATTGGCGAAGTAATGGTTTCGCGCTGGGCTTTCGAAGCGTTGGCGGTAAATCAATTTAAAAATAATTTATATGAACAAAACTTTTTTGAAGCGGATAAGGAGATGAGCAATGCGACTTATAAGAAAGACTTTTGGCTGTTAAAAATGAATGATAAGCTTGACTCGGCATTCAAAGCAAGAGATGTTGGCAGCCAAACCAGGCATCTTAAAGTGGTGAAGACGGAGCTAAATAAAAATTCAATGATACCTTCGGGTATTGATATTTCCGGTTTAGGTTCATTAAATGAAGCTCAATATAAAAAAATTAAAAGCTATTTAGAACACGAAAAAAAATCATACATACATCAGTTTAACCGTGCCTCAGCCCAAAAGGACAGCATTGTAAAAGCATTTTCAAAATCATTAGGAACAGAAAAATTAAAATGGTTGAAAGATCACTACACAAACGAAAGCCTCAACGACCTTGTGCTTAATGCAAATGATTTTAATGTTCTCGTTGAAAATAATGACGAATTCATTCAACGCTTCCGACCGGTATTTACCGAAGGCGCTAACAACTCTTTTGTTCGCGCTCCTTTTTATGTTTCGGCTAAAAGTATTTTTGGAAAAAAATACGATACGTATTGTGTAAACCTTATTGTAATCTGGGTGATGAGTGCGCTCCTTGCAGTTGTGCTTTATTTTAACGTGCTCCGAAAATTGCTCAGCAGGTTTGGGGGTTGAGGCTTAAATCTTTTCAATTTTAAATTGCAGCTTAACAATAGTCTGGTAATCATCACCGGCCTCCATCATATCTTCGTCATCTGCTTCGTAAAGCCATCGCACAGTTATCTCGCTGGCTCCTGCTTTATTCACTGCTTCCAGTTTGCGAAAAATATCAAGCAGGCATTTTGACGAGCTGGTGTTAAAATACTCGAGCCGGACAATAAACTGAGTTTGCTTATTTGGCTGTTGTGCATATTGATCTAGCCATTCATAAAGCGGACGATAAAACTCAACTGAGTTTTCGGGAATTGATTTTCCGCTTATTTCCAATATCCCCGTTACGGAGTTAAAATTAATGTTCGGGGTTTTTATTCCGGGATTTATGATGAGGTTTTCCATACATGAGTTATTTTACAGTAACAGCAAGGCTGAAGAAAGAATATTTTTCGGAAACAGAATGAAAATGATAATCCATTTTATGCCCGGATTTTCGTGCCATGTCAATCATGCCTAATCCTGCTCCGCCTTTTTCTGATAATTCAGTTGAACTTAATTTTTCTAAATAATATGCGCGCAATTCTTCCGCGTTCATTGAATTTATCTTATCCAATTTAACTTTAAGGTCGTTTGCTTTTTCATTCATTATGAAATTACCGGTAATTATACGGTAGCTTTCATTATCCCCTTTGCCGACAATAAAAATGGCTGATCCGTCAATGTTATCTGCTGCTTTGCTTTTTTCATCCTGCAGGCTTTCCATATGATGATAAACATTTTGCAGGCACTCAACCAGGATATAATAAAACTTTTTTTTTCTCCGAATATCTTCCTGCTCATTATCCATCCTCGATTCCATAATCTGGTAAACCGAAGACAATAAATCCTGTGTAATATCACCTTTAAATGAAAGGATAATATCATCACGCTCCATATTTTTGAAAAGACTATAAATATCTGTCATGCGCGGATCGACATTGTATCAGTGCACAAAAGTAAAATTGATTTTGAAATAAGGAAATGCTGTGTTTGAAAAGCGTAAGAAATTAATTTCTACTTTTACTCGCTGCCACCTGCTATGAAAATAGTATTTAAACTTACGTTTTTTGTTTACCTGTTTTCATTTTTCCGCCCCTGTTCATATGGGCAAGCTGAATCTGCTCAACCAGATTCTTCTCTCAAAAGCAAGAGTAAAAACATTAATATAAGCCTAAACGATTTTGCTTCTGATGATGAGGAAGACCGTCAAAAAACCGATTCAGTGCTTCAGGCGATCAGCGAAATTGATGACCTGCTTGAATTTACCAACCCGTGGAAAATTAAACCGGGAGACGATAGCGCATGGGCTGCCGTTGATTATGACGACAGCGGCTGGACAGAGCTAAAAAGCGATTCGACAAAAAACAAAATTCAATTCAATGGCATTGCATGGTACAGGATGCATTTTGAAATTGACTCTGCCTTATGGAATGAACCGCTTGCTTTATACCTGCATCAATTTGGCTCAGCTGCTGATGTTTACCTGGATGGAAAGTTTCTTAAAAGTTTTGGTAAAGTAGGAAAGGATAAGCAAAGCGAGCAAGCTGAGTTCAGCATTAATCCAAAACCGCATGCTTTTGTTTTTTCACAGCAGAAAAATCATGTTTTCGCAATCAGGTATTCTGACTTTCACCGTAACGAAGTTCTTGGAAGCGGAGTTAATCTTGGTAAAAATTTCAGCATTTCTGTTAAACGGCTCAATAATCAATGGAGTGAAATTGCCGATCCATCTCAATATTTCCCTCTTATTTTACTTGCCGGCATTTTTATTACGCTCGCAGTAGTACACATGGTAATGTACATTTATTACCGTCAAAAAAACACCAACCTGTATTACAGCTTATATTGTCTGGGGTTTTTTATGATTGTTTTTTATTTTTATTATATACTTAACTCAACCGATTTTACCTCCATAACTCTTTTGTCAAAGACCATACGTTATGTAATTCCGCTGTTAATAATTCCCATAGTAGCAATGCTGCATAGTATATTTTATAACCGGCTTTTAAAAATTTTCTGGTTTCTCTTCATACTTTATTTCCTTTCACTTGCCGGCATATTTTTCGATTATGATAAACCAGCCTATATCGTAATAAGTGTCCTCTTTTTTATTTCAGCCATTGAAATAATTCGGGTTATTATAAAAGCTCTAAGAAAAAGAAAAGATGGAGCGTGGATTTTTGCTCTTGCAATTTTATTAACTCCGCTGATGGGAATTGTTTCCGCTTTTCTTCCCGATGAATTAATAATAAGCGGTATTAAATGGAATGTAAATTCAGGACTTATTGTTTTATACAGCTTTATTTTAGGATTGCCATTCTCAATGACGTTATATCTGGCCCGCGATTTTGCGCGGATAAGCAAAAAGCTGAATTTGCAATTAAAAGAAATTACTGAATTGTCAGAGAAAACAATCCGGCAGGAAAAAGAAAAAAAACAAATCCTCGAAAATCAAAAATCAGAATTAGAGTTGAAAGTTGTAGAACGCACACAGGAAGTTTGGCAGCAAAAAGAAGTCATCGAAATAAAAAATAAAGAAATTACCGAAAGCCTTATTTATGCCAAGCGCATTCAATCGGCTATTTTGCCTGACATTAAATTAATTTACAAAGCGCTTGAACAATCGTTTATTCTTTATTTGCCCAAAGATATTGTAAGCGGAGATTTTTATGGCTTTGCGCAAAAAAACAATCGTGTCATTATAGCCGCAGCTGATTGCACCGGGCATGGCGTTGCGGGCGCATTTATGAGCATGATCGGAACAGCATTGCTGAACCAGATTATAAATGAAAAAAATATTTCGGAGCCGGCACAAATTTTAAATGAGTTGAACGATGGAATTATTCATTCGCTTAAGCAAAAAGAAAGCGACAGCAATGACGGAATGGATATTTCGCTTTGCTCTATTGATTTAATAGAAAATGAATTGAAATATGCCGGGGCAAACCGCCCGTTATGGCTCATCAGGAACAGTGAATTATTCATTTATAAACCAAACAAATTTCCAATCGGGGGATTGCAGGTGCAGCAGGAAGAAAAGTTCGCACAACATTCGGTTTCTTTACAGCCTGGTGATGCTATCTATCTTTTTTCGGATGGTTTCGCAGATCAGTTTGGGGGAGAAAATGGGAAGAAAATGATGACAAATAAATTTAAAGAATTGCTGCTTTCCATTCAGCACATGAAAATGAGAGAGCAGGAACAGCACTTAAGAAACTATTTTGAAAAATGGAAAGGCAATTATGAACAGGTTGATGATGTGCTGGTAATAGGAATAAGAATTTAAACAATTCGATTGTTATAAATGTAAATGAGTTCTCAATCACTGACAGAATTATTGAAAGGAACTGAAATTTTCAGTGAGCTTCCTGTTGAAGTTTTAAATGAGCTTTCGCGCCATGTTTCTGTGCACCGGGTAAAACAGGACGTAGCAATTATTCATAAAGGCGAAGAAGGACATTCCATGTATATCATAGCAGACGGAACAGTTCGAATACATGATAAAGAACATGTGGTTGCCACTATGAGCAAAGGAAACTTTTTCGGTGAATTTTCCCTGCTTGACGCAGCCCCGCGTTCTATGTCAGTTTCGGCAAATACCGATGCGGAATTAATTGGCATTAACCGCGAATCTTTTTTCGATGTGCTGCAACATCATCCCGACCTCACAAAAAAAATAATAGCGCAGTTAACAAAAAGAATGCGGGGGCAAAACAATGTTATTATCAGCCAGCTGAAATCAAAAGAGGAAGAGCTTTCGCGGTTGGTAGAAATACGCACAGCCGAAGTGGTTCATCAAAAAGAAATCGTTGAAATAAAAAACAAAGAAATACTTGATTCTATTCATTATGCAAAACGGCTGCAGGAAGCCATTTTACCAACCGATAAAACGGTTAAAACTTATTTTCCCGAAAGTTTTGTTTTATACATGCCCAAAGATATTGTTGCCGGAGATTTTTATTGGATTGCAACTTCAGGAGAAATTGTTTTAGTTGCTGTTGCCGATTGTACAGGACATGGTGTTTCAGGAGCGCTCATGAGCATGATGGGAGTTTCGCTTCTTAACCAGATTGTAAACGAAAAAGGAATTATTGTTCCTTCAGAAATTTTAAATCAACTGCATCATTCGGTTATAATGGCGCTAAAACAAACCGAGAACGATACCAATGACGGAATGGACATTGCCATCTGCAGTTTCGATTTAAAAAACAAGCAGTTTCAATTTGCTGGGGCCAACCGGCCGCTGTGGGTGATAAAAAATAATGAAATTGAAATTATTGTTCCCGATAAAATTCCGGTTGGCGGGTTACAGATAGAGGGTAGCGGTATATTTACAAACCATGCCGTTAAGTTAAATGCAAATGAAACTTTCTATTTATTTACCGATGGTTATGCCGACCAGTTTGGAGGTGAAAATGGAAAAAAATTAATGACAAAACAATTCAAAGAAAAATTACTTGCTGTTAAAAATTTGAATTTGACAGAACAAATGAAAGCGCTGAAAGAATATTTTGAAAAGTGGAAAGGCAGCAATGAGCAGGTTGATGATGTGCTGGTGATGGGAATCAGAATTTAAAAAACATCAGCCATAGATTCCAGATTTTTAAAGTCCTCCCCGCCAGCTGGCGGGAGGATTTAGGTGGGGCTTATCTGTGAATCTGTGGCAATTTTTAATTTTCTCAAATTCTCCTCTTTCTTTTTTTCTCTTTTTGCAATTGCCGAGTCGGTCCAGTAACGATGCGAGTCTAAAAAATTTATCTGCAATTCATCCCAGTCTTTTTCCGAGTGTACTTTTCCTTTCGCTTTCCATTCCTTAAAAAGCTTATTCCCGTGTTCTTCAAAAGCATCGGTTCCGAGATAGTATAAATCAGCATCACATATTATTTTTTGCAGATGCGTTTTTGGAGCTTGCGGGGTTTTTGTTGCCATTATCAAATCGCAAATCTTTTCAATCTGGTCATCTGTATATTCAAATAACGAAAGCTTTTCGCGCGCAATCCTGCATCCTTCTTCCTCATGATTATGGTAAACATTTACAAAGCCGCAGTCGTGAAACAAGGCAGCGGTTTTTAAAATGGTCAGATCTTCTTCATCAGTAATGTTTTCGTCTTTTGCAATTTCAACAGTTGCTTTCACCACTTCCATCGTATGAAAATAATCATGGTAAAATAATAATGGCGAAAGTTTTGTTTGCAAAAACTCCCTGATGAATTCTTCGGCTTTAGTAAACTGCATACCCGGCTTGCTTTAACGGGGATAAAAGTAAATAATTAATAAAATATAATTCAAATGAATATATTTACTCCGAATTAAAAAAGGAAAATGCAAAAATATCCCTGTAAAGAAACACTCATTGCTTTTCTTGCCAACGTTTCGTTATTTAAAAATGCCGGTGCCGATATTCTTTCGCGTTTAGCCGCAAAAACTGTTTTAAATAGTTTTTCATCGGGCGAAGCAATTATTAATAAAGGAGATGTGGGGCAAACCATGTTTTTAATTTTTTCGGGACACGTTAAGGTGCACGATGGCGAACATAAAGTTGCTGAACTGGAGAAAGGACAGTTTTTTGGCGAGCTTTCGCTGCTCGACAGCGAGCCGCGCTCTATGTCGGTTACTACATTGGAGGATTCGGTGCTTGGAAGCATTAACCGGGATGATTTTTATGAAGTGCTGAAAGAGTTTCCAGCAATGACAAAAGATATAATTGCTATGCTGAATAATCGCCTGCGCAATCAAAACGATGTATTGATAAGCGAATACAAAACAAAAGAAGAGCAGTTGAAGGAGCTGGTTAAAATACGCACGAAAGAACTGGAGCTTGCTTTGGAAAATTTGAAAAAATCACAGCAGCAACTCGTGCAAAGCGAGAAGCTTGCTTCGTTGGGTGCGCTTATTGCCGGAATAGCGCACGAAATTCAAAACCCCTTGAATTTTGTAAATAACTTTTCGCAGCTCTCTGGTGAATTGATTGAAGAGATAAAAGATGTGAAAACCGATGACGACCGCGATGAAATTTTAGCTGACCTTAAGCAGAATCTCGAAAAAATAAATCAGCATGGCAGGCGTGCCGACTCCATTGTAAAAAGCATGCTCGAGCACAGCCGCACCGGAACCGGTGAAAAGCAGCTCACTAACATCAATCAATTGTGCACCGAATATTTTAATCTCGCGTATCACGGCATGCGGGCAAAAAACCCTGAGTTTAACTGTGAACTGGTAAAACAGCTCGACAATTCTCTTCCCGAAATAAAAATTGTTCCCCAGGAAATTTCACGTGTGCTGCTCAATCTTTTTAACAATGCGTTTTATGCTGTGAATGAGAAAAGTAAAGAATCTGCAAATTCGAAGATCCCGTACAAACCGCAGATTTCCTTAATCACTTCATCGCTTAATCACTTCATCGCAATTAAAGTAATAGACAACGGTACCGGCATTCCCGATAAGATAAAAGAAAAAATTTTCGAACCCTTTTTCACCACCAAGCCAACCGGGCAGGGAACCGGGTTAGGCTTAAGCTTAAGCTTCGACATTATTAAAGCGCATGGCGGTGAAATAAAAGTTGAGTCAAAACAAAACGAGTTAACCGAATTTACCGTTATCCTATCTGTGGAATAAGGGGGCAGATAATTATTTTTTCGTTAGCAGACTACAAATTGTTATTCATTCATAAAAATTCATACATTTACTCCCTCAACAAACCTGACCGCTTTGCGAAACCCTGCCTGTATTTCACGTTCAGCCATTTTATTTTTCTCTTGCATAATAAATTTTTCTGTTCAGGCGGAAAATAATCCCTGGACAGTAAAATGGGAATTGCCAAAAGCGTTTATCGAAAATAAATCGCAGTTCAACGAACGCAACCTGCTACCCGGTTCCAAAATTTTATTCGGAGTTGACCAGGGACCCATCCAGGTTTATTTTACAAAAGATGGCTTAACCTATAGGATTGATAAAAAAGAAAGAAAAAGTAAAACGGAAGAAAAGGAAAATTATAAGAGTGAAAGAGATTATATTGAAAGAGAAAAAGAAGAGCATATATTAAACATTAAAACAGATTGGGTGCATCTGGAATGGCTGGACGCAAACCCCGATGTGAAAGTAACGGGTTTGGAGCAAACAGAAGATTACCACAGCTACAATGTCGGAATTAAAAATATCAATTACATAAAGGGGTTTAAAAAGCTATTATATAAAAACCTTTACCCGGGTATTGATGTTGAATATGTTTTTCACCCGCAAGAAGGAATTAAATATTCGCTTATCCTTCATCCCGGTGCCAATCCGTCACTTGTAAAAATAAAATACTCCGATATAAACCGCATTTCACTCGATGAAAGCAGCAACATACATCTTCTCACCCTGTTTGGTGATATCATTGATCATGCACCCGTCACCTTTTATGCGGATAATAAAGACGCTGTTGTTCCTTCACGCTTTGTTAAAAACGGTAAAATCATTTCTTTCGAAATAGAAAGTTATGACAAATCAAAAACTATTGTCATTGATCCGTGGACGGTTTTTCCTTCTATGCCTAATTCAAATAAAGTTTGGGAAATAGAAGCCGATGCTAATGGCAATGCTTATATATATGGTGGCGATTTACCGTGTCGCCTGCAGAAATATAATTCAGCAGGGGGATTGCAATGGACTTACACAACAGCAGGATGGGATTCAAGTTCATGGATCGGAACTTTGCTTACTGACACTGCTGGTAATTGCTATGTAACAATCGGCTCCGTAGCAAAAATTCAAAAAGTAAACACTGGTGCCGGTCAGGTGTGGCTTGCTAACGGTGGATTCCTGGATGAATACTGGTCGTTAGCTTTTAACTGCGATTATACACAACTGATTGCAGGAGGCACACGGTTAGTTGGCTTTCCTGCGCCCACCGGAGATGGCAGAGCTTTTAACATTAATTTAAATAACGGCAATGTCATTAATAGTGTGGTGGTGGCTAAAGCAATTCCCAGTTTTATTTTTAATGATATTAACGAGATACGGTCAATCTGTGCTTCACCTGACGGCAACTATTATTTCCATACGCTTGATACGGTCGGTTCATTAACAACAGGGCTTACTATTAATTACCGAACACTTACTTCTTACAGCTATGCTTACGGAAGCCCTAATTATGGATTTACACCGCAGCCACAGCATGTAATACGCGCCAGTGCAAATTATATTTATACCATGAATGGCGAAACACTTTTCAGGAGAGACATTGCAAACGGAACGGTAATAAACTCTATTACTATTCCCGGTGGCGCATATACTACGCCAATTCTTGTGCAGGGCATTGCTCCGAACAATAACGGAATTGCCATTGACAGTTGCGGAAATGTATATGTGGGTTCACAATCGCAGGTACACAAATTTGATGCAAATCTTAATTTGATTTCTTCTGCGGCTACTCCTTCTGCTGTGTATGATGTAGCGGTTTCTGAAAATGGAGAAATACTTGTTTGCGGAAATGGTTTTGCTGCTTCAATAAATATGTCAGCCTGCAATCCTCCTCAGGCTATCTGCTCAAATGTTTTAACGGCTACTACTACTCAAACCAATGTATTGTGCAACGGACAATGCACGGGAACAGCAACCGTTAATCCAGTTGGCGGTATAATTCCTTACACTTATTTGTGGAGCAATGGTCAAACAACTCAAACTGCAACAGGATTGTGCGCACAGACTTATACCGTGACTGTTACCGATGCAACTCCGCAAACTTTTTCAACTACAGTTACAATTACCCAGCCTGCAGCACTTACCGTTTCGATAACTTCAAACAACCCCAATTGTAATGGCGGAACAGGAAGCGCAACAGCAAACCCGGGAGGCGGAACTTCTCCTTATTCTTATACATGGAGCAATGGGCAAACTACTCAAACCGCTACCGGTTTAATTGCAGGAACCTACACCATTACAGTAACCGATACTAATGGTTGTATTGTAACCGATACGACTTTGATTACTGTTCCATCTGCTCTTCTTGTCAGCACTACTTCAACCCAGGCAACCTGCGGAAGCAATAATGGAACTGCAACAGCAAATCCATCAGGTGGAACTCCGGGTTACACTTATTTATGGAACAATGGCCAGACTACGCAAACTGCAATCGGATTTCCAGCCGGAACATATACCGTTACCGTTACCGATGCAAACAGTTGTACACAAACACAAACTGTTAATGTAACCGGTTCAAATGCACCTGTGCTTACCCCGTCACAAACGGATATAGATTGTTTTGGTGATTGCGATGGCGCAGCATCGGTTGTTGCTTCCGGGGGAATCCCTCCCTATATCTATTCATGGAACAGCGGGCAAACAATTTCTGCAATTACTAACCTTTGTTCCGGCATCTACACCGTAACTGTTACAGACAGTAATAATTGTATAACCATTCAAAGCTTTAATATAACAGAACCCGGTGCAATTATCATCAACACAAGTTTTACCCCGTCAACTTGCGGCATCGCTAACGGAACAGCTACTGCAAATCCATCAGGCGGAACACCTTCCTACTCTTATTTGTGGAGCAATGGTCAGACAATACAAACTGCCACTGGGCTTGCAGCGGGAATCTATACTGTTACAGTTGCTGATGGAAACAGTTGTACACAAACACAAACTGTTAACGTAACAAGTTCAAACGCTCCTGTACTAACTCCTTCGCAAACCAATGTAGAATGTTTTGGAGATTGTGACGGCACTGCTTCATTTACAGTTTCAGGAGGCACACCCCCTTATATCTTTTCATGGAGCAATGGTCAGCTAACA
>JBIOHJ010000094.1:0-13263 GCA_044448905.1 Bacteroidia bacterium
AATAATAACTATGTACAAAACATGCAGCACTTCCGCTAATGGAAAAAATAATAATAATTTTCTTTGTCCGAAAAATTGGGAAAGCCTTGATAAAAAAACAAAATCAACAAGCGTTTTAGATAAAATCACCGGCAGTAAAATATCAGCATAAACACCCTTTATAAAAAACATAATAACCAATCCTGCAATGCAAATATTAAATACAAATAAAAAAACACCAATCCATTTTACATAATTGCGAGTATATTGTTTTACTTTCGAAGCCCATCGTTTACGCTGATTTAAAAATTCTTTTAATGACGGTTGAGATTGCGTGGTTACGATTGCTTCTTTCGATTTTAAAAAAGAAATTTTGTCTGGATATTTTTGATGAATGGCGAACATCAGAAAGGTATCATCCCCGGATGCAGTTTCGTTTTTAGTATTTGTGGCTACTTCTAAAAATATTTCTTTTTTAAAAGCAAGGTTTGCTGCATTGCACATCAAAGGATAACCTGCCCGGACTGCAGCAGCACCTGTTCCAATGAGGCTCATAAATTCAAGCGCCTGTATCGCTGACCAAATTTTCAGAATATTACCGGTATGTTCAAATTTTACAGGACCAGAAATTAAATACGACCCATTTTGTTCATACCAGTCTGCAAACGTTTTCAACCAATTTTGTTTCATTGTACAGTCAGCATCCGTAGTCAGTATTAAATCGCCCTTGGCTTGATTAACTGCCAATGCAACTGCTTCCTTCTTACCCCCGGTTGCATCAGGCATCCCGGCAAGATTCAATAAACTTATTTTAACATTTTTTTGTTGCGCTATAAAGTCGCTTACAACCAGGCTTGTATTATCTTTAGAAAAATCATTTACTATTATTATTTCAAATAAATGAGAAAGGTAATTCTGATTAACAAGCTTCTCGAGGCATTGTCCAATATTTTTTTCTTCGTTCCTCGCTGCAATGATTACTGAAACAAAAGTCTTATTCTCACCAGTTGCTGGTAAAAATTCCGGAATTCTTTCCCACGCTATCCAATAAACCAGAACCAAAATAAAATAAACTAATGCACAGGCTTCAATAAATAATTTTGCAACAAGAAATAAAAAGTCCATTATCCTTTCGGCTTTTTAAGGCGAACATAAAACAAAGTAAATGCACCGACAACTGCCGGAATTACCAGATTAATAAACCAAAGGGAAAAAGTAGCGGCAACAATACCCGTGCTGTTTGACGAAAAGGGCTGTATAAAATACAATGCAATTGAACCACGTACCGATAGCTCAGCAAGTGCAAATGTGGGAACAATTGCCATCACGAGAAAAATCAAAAATATCAAACGGTAGGCAGTCATTATTTCGATATCTACTTTCAATAAGCTCAGCAATAACACAAATTGCGAAGTAAAAACAAAGTATCGCGCCATGGAAAGAAAAGTTATTTTACGAAGCTCTCCTGAATGATAAAATGTAAACACCCTTGCATACTCATCAATCTTCCGGAATATTTTAAACCGGTGAAAAAAATCATAAAAGTGTGCTACGTTAAAATATAAAACTACAATAGCCGCGAGCGCAACTATAGATAAACCGCATATCGTATAATAAGCAAAATGCATTTCAGAAAACGAATCTTTTAAGTTAACCAGTAGTGCAAGCACACCCGCAATAACTGTAACGAGCAGTTGATTCATGCTGCCTACAACAGTAGCAATTGCCGCTTTGATTCGCCCCTCCTTATCAATGTGTACTATTCTGCCAGCAAACTCCCCTACCCTATTAGGAGTGAAAAAGCTCACTGTTATTCCGGAAAAAATTGCGCGGATGGATAAGGCCAGTTTTACTTTTTGAATTTTTTCCATCAGCACCTGCCATTTAATTGCTTCAAGCAGCCAGTTAAAAAGCATCATTGCCGTTAATATAGTTATTATCATCCACGTATGCCTTTCCTCAAGCAGCATACGGTACTCAGTCATGGTCGTTTTAAAATTATCTTTCACAATAACCTGCCTGTAAATAACCCACAGCGAAATGCAGACAATTATGATTTTAAAAACCAGGATGTAACTATTTCTACGGCCTATTTGTGTTTGAAGCAAAACAATTACTTTTAAATTCTGAAACAATGATAAATAAATTTTAAGACATGAAATTACATTTCAATTATAAATTAAGAACAACCGGATGTTATCTGTAAATTGTATTGTTTTGCATGAAACATTTTTTGCTTTGATTATAGTAAACCAACAAATTGGAAAACGATAAGATAATTCTTGGTATTGATCCCGGTACAGTAGTAATGGGTTATGGCATCCTATCTGCACAGCAAAACAATTTAAAATTAATTGCAGCGGGTGTTATTCAACTTGATAAACTTGATGGTCATGCATTAAAGCTTAAGAAAATTTTTGAAAAGACGATTCACCTGATTGATGAATACCATCCCGATGAACTTTCCATTGAAGCACCATTTTTCGGAAAGAATGTGCAAAGCATGTTAAAGCTCGGGCGTGCACAGGGAGTGGCAATTGCGGCAGCGTTGACACGTACTATTCCAATTTTTGAATACTCGCCAAAAAAAATAAAGCAATCAATAACCGGCAATGGTAACGCTTCGAAGGAGCAGGTTGCGGCTATGCTGCAACGTTTGCTCGCTTTTGAAAACATGCCGAAATACCTGGATGCTACCGATGGGCTTGCTGCCGCGGTTTGTCATCATTTTCAGAACAGCCCTCAAAATAACGAGGGAAATAAATTAAAAAACTGGAAAGCTTTTCTGAATGAGAACCCTGGCAGGATTGTTTAAATACATTTAAAAAATGGTTTTGGTTTTTACTTTTCTGTCAGCTGGCTTTCTCTATTTTTTGCAACCAATCGAATATCAGCATAACTAATTTGCGCACCCAATTTTATCTTAGCTTCCGAAAACGAAGCCGATGGATTTTTCTCGAGATAATCAGAAATAATTTGAAATTTTTCTTTTGAAATCAAACGAAATATATCCAGCTTGCCCTTGCTGACAAAATAAGCAAGATGGCCTTCTATAGTCCCCGTTGTGAGTCCTCTTTCCTTTGCAATTTGTGATACAGTCCACCCATTATTAAAAAGCTGGAATGAAGTAAGTTTTGTATCTGCTGCGCTTTCTTTTTTTTCAGCTTTCATTTTCGAAGCTTTAACAGGCTGCCTCGAAATATTATTTTTTTCACAATAGCTGTTTATGATATCCAAAATTTCATTTCCAAATTGCTCGATTTTAGCTTTGCCTATTCCCTTTACCCTCGCAAGCTCTGCATCATTCGAAGGCATCAGCTCAGAAAGCTCTTTCAATACCTTTCGCTGAAGGATCATGTAAGTATCTGCTCCAAGTTCTTCCGATTTTTCATCACGCCATGCTCTCAGTAAATCATACAACGCATTTCCGGAAACAGGTACCGTTCTTTCATTTTTATTTTTCGAAGCTTGTTTTATCTCCCTGTCAAAATCAATTTCGGAATTTGCTTTTGCCTGTAAATAAGCAATGGAAAGAAAACCGGTTTGAGAAGTAGTAAAGCAATTTTTCTTCCGAAAAATGCTGAACTTTAAATTCTCCATTGCTTCATTTATTATTTTCAGCACTGCCTTGTTATCGCTCTCAACCAATATTCTTTTAACAGCTTCAAATAACGATTCTGATTTTTCTCCGAAATAGTGAGATGCTTTTTGAACACGCTTTTGTAGGGCAGGGTTCTCTTCCGGAAGGTTTTCGTCTTGAATAAGATGGTGGAGCTCCCGTTTGAATTTCTCATTCACATCAAACATTTCCCGCTCAAACAATACTATTTGCTTTTGCAAATCATCCAGTATTTTAATTTCTATGGAAGCTTTGTTCTCTTCCATTTCTTTTTTACACCTGTAAAATAATTTTCTGATAATTGAGAAATCAAACAATTCCTGCAGCAGTGAAGATTGAAAATTCCGTTTCTCCTCAAGTAAATATTCTGCCCCGGGCTGATTGCTTTTAATCTCTCTCGTATAATCAGCAATGGCGTGATCGGTTTTAATGCTTGAAGCAGAAATTTGCGAACGCAGCACCATGCCTTCAAAGTTGCGGCAGCGGCTCAGTGCAACATACACCTGCCCATGTGCAAACGAAGCGTTCGCATCAATAATGGCTTTATCAAATGTAAGCCCCTGGCTTTTGTGAATGGTTATTGCCCATGCAAGCTTGAGCGGGTATTGAATAAAGCTTCCTATTTCATCTTCGATTACTTTTTTGTTTTCATCAAGCGAGTAACGCACATTTTTCCATTCCATTTTATTCACAGCAATCTCGGGCTCATTACCCGGGCATTTTACATAAATTACATCTCCTTTCATTCGCGTAATCTTCCCGATCTTCCCGTTGTAAAACAATTTCTCTTTCGAAATATCATTCTTAACAAACATAACCTGTGCATGTTCTTTGAGCTGCAATTCAAATTCAGTCGGATAGCTGAACTCCGGAAAATCGCCTTTTATTGAGGCAGTAAAAACATGCAGCTTACTTTTCAACTTATCCAGCTTGCTTTGATTTATTTGCTGTGCGGTTGCATTGTGAGTGGTAAGCGTAATATACGATTCCTCTTCGGCAGGAATAAATCCCGGAAGATAGCGTTCGTTCAATTCAACCATTGAATGATGGTCGAGATTGTTTTCGCGCACCTTGTTAAGCAGACTGATAAAATATTCATCCGACTGGCGGAAAATTTCTTTCAGCTCGATGATAACCGGCTTGCTTTGCTGCAATGCCTTGCTTCCGAAAAAATATCCCGTATCGTAATGATTTTTCAGGATGTTCCATTCATCTTCTTTAATTATAGGAGCGAGCTGATGCAAATCGCCAATCATGAGCAATTGCAATCCCCCAAAGGGAAGCATGCGGTTGCGGTAACGCTTCAGCACATCGTCAATTCCGTCCAGGATATCAGACCGCACCATGCTAACTTCATCAATCACCAATAAATCCAAACTGCGGATGAGCTTTATTTTTTCCTTGCTGAATTTTTTATTGAAACCCGCTGAATGCTGGTTGTTACTTTCACCGGGAATATAGGGACCAAAAGGCAACTGGAAAAAAGAGTGAATAGTAACACCGCCTGCATTGATTGCCGCCACTCCTGTGGGCGCTACAACTGCCATGCGCTTGGGCGAGCTTTTGCGCAGGTTGTGCAGAAAAGTTGTTTTGCCTGTTCCGGCTTTGCCGGTAAGGAAAACATTTTTTGAAGTGTACTGCACAAATTCAAAAGCAAGCTGAAGTTGCGGGTTCGTTTGCATGATTCTCACAAACCTACATTTTTTTCAAATACTGTTTCTGAAAATTTAGAACCCTTTCCAATTTAAAACAAAAAAAACGCTCCGTATAATACGGAACGTTTCCTTTGAGAAAAATACTATCAGAGTATCACCAGCTTTGTGCGGTAAACGCCTTCGCTGCTTTTAACACTCATCCAGTAAACTCCCCTGCTGTAATTTCTCAAATCGAGCCTTGCGCTGTAATTTCCGGAAATCTCAATTTCATTACTGCTGATCAGCTTGCCGCTTACATCATGCAATGTAATTTCAAACAAATCTGCTTTGGAAGACTTGACAACAAGATTGAAAATTCCTGTAGAAGGATTCGGAAACACAAAAACTGAGTTGTTTAGCGAGGTTTCATTTATTCCGGTCGTGATATCAACATTAATGTCATCGAGTGCAAGATCGCTGGCAAAATCGTTACCTGTAATACCTCTGAAACGTACATTAATAATGTTTCCAAGATATGGAGTAAGGTCAATAACTCCCTGCAGCCACTGGTTACCCTGGTCACCGGTAATGGCAGTAATCACATCTGATGTCCATACACCGCTGCTGTAAACATCGGCATGTAGCTCGCCCATATTTGCGCCATACATGTGATACCAGAATGTCATTTGCGCAGAATTTGCACCGGTCAGGTCAATACATGGCGACAATAAATTAGCCTGCTTAAAGAAGCAACCGTTTGATGCTTCAAGATAAACATAGTTTCCGGTAGCCGACCCGGTAGTATGATCCAAATCGGGACCGGTATTAGCTGATGGAGTGCCTCCTTCATTTGTGCGGAAATCAATGTCATCAGTTACCAGGTTGGTTTCATTAATCCATCCATTACTGAGCGGGCAAAGAGTAGCTTCGCAATCGAAATTGGTGCTGCACAAGACAAAGCTCTCCATAGGCTCAACTACCGAAGTAGAAACGAGGACACCGCTTATCACTGTAATGTTAGCAGAGGATGTATCATTATAAATATTTCCATCACCTGCTAGTTCGGACCACGCTTCCAGCAAATAATTTCCGGCTACCGATAAGTTTATAGTAGGAACAAAATTAAAAACAGCTGTTGCGGAAGGAGCAATGGTTCCTGTATATACATCACTTATGATTGCACCGCCATTCACACGGTAATGAACGGGAATATTAGAGATGGCATTCAGCCCTGTATTTCCGATAGTAATGGAAACGGCAACATTGGAGTTATTCTGGCAATCCAGCAGAGTTCCTGAACCCGGGCTGTTTATATTATTAACTGTGGCATCAAGCGCAATAGGACACGAAAAAACCCCGGGAGTTTTATAAATTGAAATGCACCTGCGCCCTTTGCTTCCATTGGCAAATATTGCACGACATCCAAACCAATGTTCAAGGGTACCGTTTACGGGAGTATATACAAAATCGGTAGTTGCAGAAGTGCCAACCGAATCCATATACATAGCGCCCAATACACTGATTTCATACCAAGCTGCGCCTGCAACTGCATCCCACGATAAATGTATCGAGTCGGGGCAAGCCCAATCAACATTTAAGTTAGCAGGAGTTCCGATAATAGAAAACTTTTCAAGGCTTGTTCCGCAAACTGCACCGCGGCAAACGCGGATACCTGCTTCACCGGTTAAATTATTCGGAACATTCCAGGTGTACTGAAGCGCGTTTTGATTAACGTTAGTGGCAATCGAAGTCCATGTCAGCCCGTTATCAACTGAATAGTCAATGTTGAACGCGCCAAGCCCCTTAACGGCATCCCAGCGAAGCACTTCCTGTTCAAAGGGAACAAAACCTTCCCCTCCTATCGGATAGGTCACATTAATGACATCAGTACGGAATTCATAAACGAGATAATATTCCTGCGGTCCAAGTGGAACGGCAAATCCGTTTACCGAAACCGTATAGGAACCGGCAGCCGGGTTAGCGATAGTAACCTGTTCAATATTGTTCAGGTGATCGGTATTGCGGGTAGCCGGAGCTGTTAAATTGGCTACAACAGGAGTTGGATCAAGTATCCACGGTTCCCATATTGTTGATGAAGGATCGGTAACCACCATATCAAGGTCGTTTATCAAAGCTGTTGCTGAAGCGGGATTTCCGCCCTGGTCGTGCCAGTAAACCATTACACGCATCTCAAGCACATTTGCCGGAACTGTAATGGTATGTGTATTGGTTGCACCTTGTGCTACGGTCGCATTAAAGTACCGGTTATCTTCCAAAGTCTGCACAGCACGAAGCGCATTTACCCGTCCATAGCCGTATGTATAATCGGGACCCGGATTGCCAATGTCTTCAGCACCGTTCAAAAGGCAGGCTTTTATTAAAGCTGTTGGCGCGTCCGTTGCAGTATTGAGTTCTTTATATGCCTGGATTAACTGGGTGCATATACCCGCAATACCCGGGCATGCAGCCGAGGTTCCGCCACCAACCTGGTAAGTATTCCCCTCATCCGTTGACATCTGGTCTCTGCCGTTTGAAGAAATTTCAGGTTTAATGCGGCCATCCGAAGCTGGTCCGCGGCTGCTCGAGGGATCGAGCACTTCCGATGCATCAAGATTTGCGCAGGCAATTACATTTTTTCCCTGCTTGTATCCTCCTGTTATAACTCCCCATCCGGCACCTGCTCCGTAATTACAATTTCCTCCCTGGTTATTGCCGGCAGAAAAAACAAATTCAAGCTGTGGATTGTCGTGCAAAGTCTGGTCACCGAATTGTGTATCGGTTGTGTATTCATTACAGCCTTGTGAATAGCTGGTGGAAGAAACTACCGTTCCATAATTGGTATTGTTTGCAACTGCATCAATAATTTGCGGGTACGGACCAATATCGAACACATGCAGTTGAACGCCATTTGCCATTCCGCGAATTACCGGATCAAGATTGCCTGCCCCGGCAAGAATACCGCTGGTCATATCGCCATGAAATCCACCCGGAATTGTCAGGTGATTTGTTAGCCTGCCGGTGAAATCAATATGCGGACCAACAATACCGTCATCTGCCAACGCTGCTGCAACACCGCTGCCATCATAATGGCGACCCATTACATAATCCGCATTGATGACATTTGACCGGTGGAGGCTGCGTCCCTTGGTATCATCGGGTGTGGAAGGAACTCCTGCTGCATCTATGTAATAAACAAACGCCTGTTGCGCAAGCTTAAACAGATCACCTCCGGCAATGCGAAGCGTTATGATATAATTAGATGGCATGTCAGACAGAATGGTACCGAATGGTGCCGCATAATTACGCGCGTCTGCGTGGTCTATATTCTGCATATACTGAATACGCACATCAATTTTTCCTTTTTCATTAATAGCATAGGCAGGAATATCGCCTAATAATTTTTTGTTGATTTTATGAAGCTCATTCATTACAACCACGCTGCGAACATTGAAACTACCAAGCATAGAGCGGTTATAGCTTTTCGGAATTGCAGCCATGAATGCACTATGCGGCATATATTGCAATAAAACAATTCCTGATTGTTCCATGGCTACTTTTTGCTGTTCAGTTGGAACGCTGTTAAATTGTATAAAACGGTAATAGTAGCCGTTATACATTTCCGCTGTACCCGGTTGGTCAGCAATAAAACTTTGGAGATTTTTTTCGGGGGTCATAACTCCGTTCTGAAACATGAGCCGGTTATCCTGTGCCATTGCACAAGTTGTGATAAGGCACGCAAGGATTAATGTAGTGAGTTTTAGTTTTTGCATAGGTTGGATTTTTTAAGACGGGTTAAATGTAAGTAAATAAGTTTAATTTTTGATGTAAATATTCGGTGTTCGGAGCAAAATACTCAAAATTGTTGATTTTTGCAGGAAGATTGAGAGGGAATAAAATTGTTTTCTTTTTAAAATAATGTTCAATAAAATCAATTTCGAAGAAATTTTAAATGAGCTTGCAACCTGCGGAGCAACTCTTATCGCAGTTTCCAAAACCAAACCCGTGACGATGATAAAAGAGGCTTACGATTGCGGGCTAAAAGCTTTTGGAGAAAATTATGTTCAGGAAATGGAAGAAAAATATGATCAGCTCCCAAAAGATATTGAATGGCATTTCATCGGTCATTTGCAAAGCAATAAAGTAAAAAATATTGCTCCGTTTGTTTCATTAATACAGTCGGTTGACAGTATGAAGCTGCTGAAAGAAATAAATAAAGAAGCTAAAAAAAATAACCGCATCATTGATTGCCTTTTACAAATTCATATTGCGGAAGAAGAAACAAAATTCGGATTAAGCTTTCAGGAAGCCGAGCAGCTCTTGTCATCTGACGGACTGAAGGAATTAGAAAACATTAGCATTATAGGATTGATGGGAATGGCAACACTTAGCGGAGACGAAAATAAGATAAGGAAAGAGTTTAAAGAATTAAAAATCTTTTATAATAAGATGATTTCAAGTTTAGAAATTCGGAATTCGAAATTCGAAATTTTGTCAATGGGTATGACTAGCGATTATAAAATTGCGCTGGAAGAAGGCAGCAATATGGTAAGAATAGGAAGCGCGATTTTCGGAGAAAGAAATTAAAAAACTTTTTTTACCAAATTTTAAATTTAAAACAAAAGCAACGCTTCGGAAACGAATAATGTATCCGGGAATTATCAACACAGCCATGTAAATAAAAACAAATATGGAAACCGGATGCCCGTATCGTTCACTGTAGTTTTGAACAACGCATTTGGTGTTTAATGAAGAGGGTCGTTGGTTCATCGCTTTTTATTTTGTTTTTACTTATAGCGGTAGCTGCTGCTTTATTTTATATTCAGCGCAACTATAACATAATTGGCGGTAAACCCGAAAATGCAATTCCTGTTGATGCTGCTTTTTTTATCCGGACCGATTTCAGCTCAGGCGTAATTAACAAACTGTTGCAGACATCTTACTGGCAGGACATCCAAGACAAATCGTTTTACCGCAAGGTTCATAAAAACCTTGTGCTGTTTGATTCATTAATTACTGCCAATGAAGAATTAAAAAAATCAGGAACCAAAGAACCGTTGTTTATTTCGGCACATGTCGTAAAAGCAAATGAAATGGATTGGCTTTTCATTATTAATATCCCGATAAGCAACCGCGAAAAGTTTGCAGACGAAATTATTAAAATTTTATGCCCGGCAAACAGCGAAATCAATGAACGCAATTATGAGGATGTTGATATAAAAGAACTTTCAATCAATGAAAATAAAATATTTACCTACGCCATTTCAAAAAATATATTTATAGGGAGCTTTACTTCTTTTTTAGTGGAAGATGCCATCCGCCAACAGCAAGCACCCGGAAGCCCGATGGGTAATGACAAAGCATTTAACGAAATTTATAGCCGGTCGAAAAATATACATGCAACTACGATTTTTATCAATTACCGAAATCTTCCTGGCTGGCTTTCAGTATTTATTAATGATGAAAAATTATCATCATTTAATACACTGGGCCAGTTTGCGTCATGGTCAGCGCATGAAATAGGGTTAACAAATCAAACGGTTTTTGCGCAAGGCTTAATCAACGCGCAGGACACACTGGCTTTTACCGCTGCGCTTACCAAACAACAACCGGTCGAAATTGAGCTTTTGAAAATTCTTCCCCGTAAAACCTCTCTGGTATCGGCTGTCGGGTTAAGCAATAAAGAAATTTTTTTTAAAACATTTGAATCGGTTCTCAATAATACCGCTGAAAAAGCTTCACGGCAATTTTTACTTAAAAAGATTGAACGCGAATATAAATTTTCGCCTGCTCAGAAATTTTACAACATTGCAGGTAATGAATTTGCGCTATTAATTACCGAGCCGGCAAGCATAAATTATGCGAATAACACGTACCTGATTTTAAAAACCGCAGATGTGCAAAAAGCCAAAAAAACCATGCAGTCAATTTGCAACCTGGTTAATTCAAAACAAAATCAAAGTACATGGAGAGAAGATTACGATGGTATTCAGATTGGGTTGGTAAGGTTAACAGGGTTGATACCCGCATTATTCGGCAGCCAGTTTAAAAAGCTGAATAATATATATTTTTCGTTCATTGGCAAGTATATTGTATTTGCCAACCAGCCGTCATCGCTTCACTCGCTGATTGATGATTACAATGAAAAGAATTTATTGACAAAAGAAAGCTCTTTCCGGTCTGTTTCTGTTAAACTTTCATGGAAAACCAACTATTTTTATTATTGCCGTTTGCCTTCGAGCCGGTACCTGTTAAAATCGGTTTTATCTGAAACAGCAAGTCATCACTTTGATTCACTAAAAAATTATTATTCCCGGTGGAATGTATTTGCTGTGACCATAAGCGGTGGAAAGCAGGTGCTCAACTCGGATATTTTAATGCAGTATGATTCGAAATCCAAAACGGATGAAACTACTTTGCTCTGGTCGGCTGCGGTTGATGCTACTGTCTCGATGAAACCAAATGTAATTAAAGACGCGGCAAGCAATGGCTGGTTTATTATTGTGCAGGATAATGATAATAACCTGTATCTTTTAGATAATGCCGGAAATATTATCTGGAAAAAAGTGCTTTCCGAAAAAGTATTAAGCAACTTCTACACTATTGATTTATACAAAAACAACGAAACGCAAATATTATTTAATACCGCAGGATTTCTTTTTCTGATTGACCTCTCCGGAAATCTTGTTTCCAATTATCCCATACGGCTGCCGGCTGCTGCAACCAATGCGCTTTCTCTTTTTAATTTTCAGCACCAGCAGGAATATAAAATTTATGTGGCGTGCAGCAACGGAAAAGTGTATGCGTATGAAGGTAATGGAAAACCATTGGTAAATTGGAATTATGAATTCGGCAGCGGAATAATAAATCACCGGGTGCAACAATTTGACTGGAATGGAAAAACCTGCCTCGTGATTTCAGATATAAGCGGAAATACTTTTATTTGTGATGAAACCGGAAAATCGGTGCTTAAACCTTCAGGAAGGATTGTAAGAAAACTGAATTCGGATTTTTTTCTTGAACGGGATTCCACGGGCAATTCGAGTTTGGTAACTTTTGATACGACCGGAAATATTAAAAAGATTTTACCGAATGGCGAAGTTGAAACGAATCCTTATGAAGCTGTCTCTTTATCTGAAAATTTTATTCTTGCGGATTGCAATGATGATGGTTCGCCTGAATATATTTTTACAGAACGCGACCAGGTTGCAGTGTACAATACTAAAATGGAATTACTGTTTACCCGTTCGTTTAATGAAGTGTTTATTGACTATGTGCAGTACTTTAAAACACCGGGGGGCAAATCCTATATAGGCTTGTGCTCGTCCGTATCAAATAAAATATTTCTTTTAAAGGGCGATGGAACGATTGTTAACGGGTTCCCCGTTAAGGGAAGCACTCCTTTTACAATTGAACAGTTGAATAATGACGGTAAAAATTATTTGGTTGTTGCCGGAAATGATTCAAAAATTTATGTGTACTCCATTGATTAAAACCATTCACGTATTTTTGGTTCATTCACTTTTACTATAAATGACCCAGCTCATCATTATCATTTTTATTCTCGGATATGCTGCTATTGCTTTTGAGCATATTATCAAAATAAACAAAGCGGCAATTGCATTAATTACAGGAGTTATTTGCTGGACAATTTATATCCTGTTTTCACCGGACAAGCTGTTTGTTTCAGACCAGTTGACACACCACCTTGGTGAACTGTCGGGCATTTTGTTTTTCCTTATGGGCGCAATGACCATAGTTGAACTCGTTGATGCGCACGATGGTTTTAACATCATTACTACCCGTATAACCCAAACCAATAAAATAAAGTTGCTTTGGATTATTTCGTTTATCACATTTTTTCTTTCGGCAATTCTTGATAACCTTACCACCACCATTGTAATGGTTTCACTTTTAAGAAAACTTATCAGGGATGATAACGACCGTTTGTTCTTTGCCGGAATTACAGTTATTGCCGCCAATGCCGGAGGTGCATGGTCACCTATTGGCGATGTTACCACCACCATGCTTTGG
>JBIOHJ010000095.1:0-13248 GCA_044448905.1 Bacteroidia bacterium
ATTTACTATTGGTTGCATTTATTGCAGCCGTGTTTAACCTGTCTGCACAATGGACACCGCAGGTTTCTAACATTACCCCTAACTATTATGTACCGTTTCTTGATGCGGTAAATGAAAACGTTGTTTGGGGAATTGTTGCCGACCCCTTTGCTCAAACTAATCCCGTTGCCGAGTTTACCAAAACAGTTGATGGCGGAGCAACCTGGATTGGCGGTGCAATTTCTAATGCTGCAAGTCTTGCTCCTTCCTGCATTTTCGGGCTTAATGCCGATACAGCTTGGGTAGCCATGTGGCACGTTGGCGGAGGGCAGGGAAAAATACTGCGTACTGATGATGGCGGAGTTACCTGGAATCACCAGGCAACTGCTTTGTTTAACGCTGGTGGAAATTTTCCAAACTGGGTTTATTTCTGGGATGCCAATAACGGCATTTGCATGGGCGATCCCACTGCTGCATATCTTGAAATTTATACCACTACTGATGGTGGAACTAACTGGGTGCGTACTCCTGATGCCAACATTGCACCCGAATTAGCGGGTGAATTTGGTATTACCGATGTATTTACAACCCAGGGTGACAGCACGCTTTATTTCGGAACCAACTTTGGAAGGATTTATAAAACTACCGACCGCGGTTTGAACTTTACTGCTGCCAGCACACCCTTTCCTGATTTTATCGGTGCAATCGCTTTTCGCGATGCGAATAACGGCTTATGCCAGAGTGGTGGCGCTACCGGTTCAACTGATGTTGCACGCACTACCGATGGCGGAGCTACCTGGACATTGGTGGGAGCCAATACCAGCGGCATGGCGCTTAAGCTCGGTCTGTGTTATGTACCCGGAACCGTTTCTACTTATTTTATTTCGACACCTGCTGCCGGTGGAGTAATCGGTACTACCTACAGCCCCAATGACGGCAATGCATGGGTGTTAGTGGATAATTTAATTCACACCGATATTGAATTTGTAAATGACTCTACCGGATGGACGGGCTCGAATGAATTGAATGCACCCATGTTCAAATGGACTACTCCTATCACGTTTGCTGCCGATGATGCTGCTTCGGTAAGCATTGATATGGCTGTGAATGTGGGTATCAATACATTTTCTCCTCTGGCAACATTTCAGAATCTTGGTTTAGACACCAATACTTTTGATGTAACGATGAACATAACCGGTGGTTATGCTTCGACTAAAACAATTACATCGCTTGGGTTTTTTGATACCCAGCAAATAACTTTCGATCCGTGGACTCCTGCGGCTCCGGGTGCATATACCGTTACTATTTATACATCGCTTGCCGGTGACCAGAACAACCTGAATGATACGCTTACACTGTTTGTAACTGTTTATCCCGAATTTGAAAATTACGGTTGGGTGAGCAAGCCCCCGGTTACTGCCGGAACATTTGGTTTGGCAAGCGCATTTAATCCTACCGGAACAGGTTGCGGCACGTCAGGAAATTTATACGCTATTGGCGGTGCTGACTTTACTGCCGTGCAATCTTTCCTGAATGCATTTAACACCGGGCTTAACAGCTGGGCGGGTGCATCGCCTATGACTTCGCCCAAGTACCAGTTTTCGGCACAGCGGGTGGGTAATAAGATTTATGCATCGGGTGGATACAGTGCCGGCTTTACTCCCGATGCGAATACATACATATACGACTTAACTAACTTTTCGTGGAGTAACGGTGCGCCTATGCCTACACCGGTTGGCGATTATGCCGTAGGCACGTATAACGATTCGCTCATTTATTACATAGGCGGGTATAACGGGGCAGGCGATGTAAACGAAGTAAAAATTTATAACACATTTACCAATACATGGAGTGTGGGAACTTCCAAGCTCGGAACAGCAACTGCCGGCTTGCGTGGCGGCATTGTGGGAGATAAAATTGTGGTGGTTGGCGGTTACTCGCAAATATTAGGCGGACAGGTAGCTGAAGCTCAAATAGGAACCATCAATGCTGCCAACCCTAACACCATTAACTGGGTTGCATTACCCGATTACCCGGGCGGACCGGCAGGACGGCTTGGTGGTGGTATTGCGTTTAACGAATATCGCCCGCTGGTTTATTTTACCGGTGGCGATCCTACCGGACTGGGTATTCAAACCAAATCCGACACATGGGGTTATGATTTAGTTGCCAATGAATGGCAAATTGGCCCGCCTAAAATTACTGCCGTAAGCAACATCTCTAACCTGGTAGGAATGGTTTATAACGACAGCCTGTGGATTGCTTCGGTTGCCGGTTATGATGGCGCAGTAATAACTACGGTTAACGAATGGCTTAATTTGGGTGCATGCCCACCGGTAGGAATTAATGAGCTTACCGCTGAGAACAATAACCTGATTTCGGTTTACCCGAACCCGGCAAACAGTGAGCTTACTGTTTTGCTGAAACAAAATAATGAACTTGAAAGTGTTTTGGTTTTAGATATATCGGGAAGAGTTATTATGGAGCAGGCAGTTACTAACGGTGCGAATATGCTCAAATTGAATATACGCAGTTTAGATGCAGGAGTTTATTTTATTAGTGTTGCCGGAAATGATGGCAGCCGCAGTGGCCATACTAAGTTTGTGAAGGAATAGGAACCGGAATTTTATTTACCTGAACAAAACAGGCGCAGCAGTAAATGTTGCGCCTGTTTTGTTTAAAGGAAAGTCGATGAGATAAAAATGTAAACCGATAAGGAAAAAGGTTAGACCGATAGCTTAAAAGGTTTGGCCGATGAGTAAAAAGAGTAGACCGATGGCTTAACAGGCTTGACCGATATAATAAAAGGTTAGACCGATGGGTTAACAGGCTTGACCGATACGATAAAAGGGTAGACCGATGCCTTAAAAGGCTTGACCGATACGACCAAAGGATAGACCGATGAGCCTAAAGATTAGACCGATACGGGGTTAGGATTAAGAAAAATATTGAAAATGAATAAATTAACAGGCGGTTAATAACTTTCAGTAGGAAAATCCAAAAACGGCTGTTAGGTTTGATGTGCTTTTCATCTATTATGTCTAACCAGTCCTTCCCCAAAGGACACAAAACTTAAAAACATGAGTGAAGAAATCAAAGCAAAGTACCCATGCACAGAAGTTGAATTGTATTCGATTTCTGATTTGGCAATTAACAATTTAGAAGCAGACCTGTTAGCCTTTGCAGCCAAGAAGGCAAAATACACAGCGCTGTTTGTTACCGACCTGCGCGGATTGAGAAGAACCGCAATGGTACTACCCGATGAAGAAACGCGGAACAGCACGCACCAGACTTTAAAAAACCTGCTGCCGAACCTTGCTGAACCATGCAAAGACAATTTTAATGACCTGAAAGGGTATATACGTGACGGTTGGCCAGGTGAAAACCCGGTGCCGCGTTATGAGGCTGCCGGTTTGATTAAGTATAATAATATAGGAACGAATAACTGGGAGAATGTTGTTGGAATGAATGAAAGCATGAACCAGTTTATTGCAGACAATACCGCTATACTTACAGCACCGGGAGGAATGCCCGGAACTTTTGCCGCTAAAGTAACTACAGATACTGACGCATTTGAAGACACTTATGGCGATTACAAGACTTCTCGGGAAACGGGAACGGCACGCGCTGAAAAAGTTAAGGCAAATAATAATTTATATGATGCTGTGATTGAATTTCAGAAGGACGGTGTTGAAATGGTTTTCAGAAAAGATGAGGCGAACCAGAAGCGTTATATTTTTAGCGCGCTGAAAGATATTGTTTCGCCACCGGGAAGCGCAAGCCTGAAAGTTACGATTAAGAATGCACTGGATGTTCTGATACAGGATAAGCCAGTAACTATTAAAAAGTTTGGCGCAGCTCCGATTTTGGGAAGAACTAACGCTGAGGGTGTAGCCCTTTTTCCAAGTGTTGATGCAGGCACGTATGACGGAGAAGTAGATAATAATGGTGTGCCGGTGAGGTTTACAAAGGATGTGAATACGGGAGTTGATGCAAGGGTGGTTGTGAAGTTTGAGTAATGCCGCACAGAAAACAAAGAACCCCGCATTCCTGCGGGGTTCTTTGTTTTAAAGATGCTTCCACCAATTTTTGCTTTCCTCTTTTAATAGGTTTTTAATATTCTCGTTTTCGGCTAATTTTTTTTCGTAATCTTTATTTTCTTCTCTTTCTTGATCTTTTTCTTTATTGAGATTGTTCCAGTATATATTTCGTTCTTCCTTACTCATAACTACGTACTCAACTCCCCATTTCCATTTCTTTTTTCCATCAAGAATATCCAGCAAACAGTCCAAGCAAAACGGATTAAGTTGTTCTTTGGGATTTTCATCGGTGTAAGGTTTTCCGCATTCAGGGCAAAACTCAGTCGCATTAGGCAAACATGAAATACATATATCAAGACCCTTGATATGATAAACTATTTCGGCATCTGTTATATATGAAGAACATTTATCACAATTCACGTGTTCTGATGTAATACCGTCTGCTGTTTCATACCTCGTACTCATCTGTTTAAATTTTAGAAAAACGAAAGTACAATTTTTCTTGATTTGTTTAAATTCTCTTTACTTGCCTGTTTTCTTTTTAAAATTTGAAATTCGCTTTTGCGAATTGATTCTTACGCACTTGCCTTTCGCTTTTGTCACTTTTTTCCTTGATGAAAAAAGTAACCAAAAAAATCAAGACAAAAATATGCTTCAGCGCACGGGCAACTGCAGGCTCGCATTTTTGTCGGACTGGCGCGCGGAGTTCTTAGATGGCAGAGTGGGGAATAAAAATTACTTTTGGTGATGAATTATTTCAGTAACCCTGCGAAATTGCAGGAGACATGAAAGTAAAAAATGGTGAAATAATATTTTATGCTCACTGATTTTATTCAAGAAACCGATGTTCGGAAAAAATTGAATGAATTATTTCCGAAGCCAAAATTAGTTAAACCTGATTTCGCTTTTCCTTCATCAATTCCGTACAATGCCCGCTTGCTTGGTAATGCAATTGAATATTATATTCACCTGAAGTATGATTTCTTAAACAAAACAGGAGATAACCACACAATAATTAATGAATTGATTGAAAATTTTTTTCCATTAATAGGTAACCATTTTAATAATTATAAAAACCCCTACAGATGCTTTTTAAAACATATGCACAATTACCATTGGTTTACAACAGTGAAATATTACATAGATGGTAAATTTGAAACGAATGAATATTCTTTTAAGAATGATGGAAAAACAGATAGAATTAATTTAATGGATATATTTTTGGGAGTGGTTGGCGCTTTTGATGAACTAAAAAAGTTTCATAAGAATGGAAAGGAAACTAATAAATTTATTGAAAGCATTTTGATTTTGGCTAAAATACTTCCGGGATTCCGAATGCATAGCATGGGCAATGAACCGCTAAATGTTTCGAGAAACGATAAAATTACTTTTCAAAGATTAATTAAACTTTTACCTAAAAATTTATTTAAAAAAAGAAAAGATTTCAAAAGATACCCAGCAATCGGATATGGTTATATACTGGGAAGGCCAGATTTTTTAATTGATAATGAATTATTGGAAATTAAAACTTCAAAAGATTTTTTCTGCCGGAGCGACTTCAACCAAGTATTGATGTATTATCTAATATACAAAATGCAAAGAAAAATGTATAAAAGACAGGGTGTGATGATTGAAAAAGTGTCTATACTATATCCCTTGTACAAAAGTAAAATTGAATTAAATTTAAACGAGGTGATTAATAGAAAAAACTATTCAGCGTTTTTAAAATTTTTTGAAACTAAAAAAAATAGCTTTGACCATCTATTTCCAAAAAATTCCAGATTGAGGGAGAATAATTAATTAGAAGAAGAAGGGAAATTGAATTTATGAAGAAAAATATTTTTGAAATTAATCCCCTAAGGAGTTTGGAATTCTTAGGGGGGTAAAAAACCAGATATAATCAAGTGAAATGCTAAATAAAATAAATTGGAAAATATTATTTTGGATTTCAGGTTTTGTTGCTTTAATATCTATTGGTTGTTATATCTATCAATTTCATCAATTTAATTTTTCGGATACAACAAATAGCTGGGGAAATTTCGGTAGTTACATAGGTGGTGTTTTAGGAACTCTACTTTCATTTGTAAGTATCTTATTAATACTTTATTCGATAAGAGAACAAAAAGAATCTTCCTATAAGCAACAATTTGAGAGTTCCTTTTTTAATTTGGTTGAGTTGCATAAAAATACAATTCACAATATAGAGGAAAAGAAAGGAGATTTATTTTTAAAGTCAATGCCAAAATCTGAAGAAACTCTTAAGTCATATAATTTGTTAAAAGCAATGATGATTGCTGAGAATACTAAAATGGATGCTTATTGGTATATTCAAGCATATAGCGGAAATATGTCAAGTGGATTATATGGATATAATTATAGAGCTTTAAACAATCATTTTATTCAAACAAGAGATTTCTTAAATATTTTGATAAATAATATTTCGGATATTCTTGAATTTATTAATAACTCAAACCTCTTAATTCAAGAAAAAGAATTTTATAGGAGGATTTTAAAAAATAATTTATCCGATGGAGAAAAATTTTTCTTTATACTTTTTTTTAAACAAATAGATAATAAACTAAAAGAAAGATTTACGGTTGACGAAGTGAAAGAAATATGTGGACCTAAAGAATGGATGCTTAAGTATTTGACTTTACATGATGAATTTCCTTTTTGCATACCCGGGATTTGTGTAGACGATTTTTCAAATTTATGGTATCCAAAAAACCATTATAGAATTTCAGCTTTAGAATTATTTGAAAAACGTTTATATTATGTAGTCAAATTAAAAAACTTAGGAATTAAATTAATTGAATACATCATATCCATAAATAATGCAGATTCTATTTTATTTAAATTCCCAAATGATGGAGTGAGTTTTAGAAGAAATACGTACGAAATTGATATTAATAAATATTTTAAGGATTTTTTACTTAAGGATAAATCTAATCCATTTTATCAGCCGATTACATTCAGGAATGCCCTTAAAGAATATTGCGATTCGAATGATAATTTTGAATTAAATATGAATATAATCATAGAATTGAATAATAAAAAATTTTCAATTTCCGATGATATTAAATTTCAGTTTCAAGGGAATGGAGAAATTAGGCTAAATATAAATTCTCAAGAAAACATTTCTTGGGAACAAAATTGGATGATATTGTCCTTTAAAGATTATAGCGGAAAACAAGCAAGTTGAATCCTTTCAGATTTTTTTTAGAAAGTTTATTATGAAACACGGACGCAACGAAAATAGCCCCGATTGTAGTGGAAAGCCCGAAGTGGGGAGGGACACACCCCTAACCCCTCTCGCTTACACACAAGCAAGCACACAGAGGGGAACTTTGCCACGCTGAAAAGCTGGCGCGCGGGGCGGACTTGGAACGTAAAGCGGGACGGGAGTTAATTATAATTACAAAGGTTGTGCTCCAAATTCTCTAAATTCGCATGCTTTTAAATAAAATACATGCCCAAAGACACGTCCATAAAATCAGTCCTTATTATCGGTTCAGGCCCTATTATAATAGGGCAGGCATGCGAGTTTGATTACAGCGGCTCGCAGGCTTCGCGCTCGCTGAAGGAAGAAGGAATTGAAGTTTCGCTGATCAATTCGAACCCTGCCACCATTATGACCGATAAGGTAACAGCCGACCATATTTACCTGATGCCTTTGAATATTGATTCGATTGAACACATACTAAAAGAGCGGAAAATAGACGCGGTGCTTCCTACGATGGGCGGGCAAACGGCATTGAACCTTTGCAAGGAAGCTGACGAAACCGGGTTGTGGAAAAAATACAAGACAAAAATAATAGGTGTAAACATCGAAGCGATTGAAACTACGGAGAACCGAGAGAAGTTCCGCAAGCTGATGATTGATATTGGCATTGGGGTTCCGCCAAGCAAGGTTGCCAATTCGTTTTTGGAAGGAAAGGAGATTGCGCAGGATATTGGTTTCCCGCTGGTAATTCGTCCTTCCTACACGTTAGGCGGCACAGGCGGAAGCTTTGTTTTGAAGAAAGAAGATTTTGATGAACGGCTGAACCGCGGCTTGCATGCTTCGCCCATACACGAAGTGCTGATTGAAAAAGCGGTGCTGGGATGGAAGGAATATGAGCTGGAATTATTGAGAGACAGCAACGACAATGTAATTATCATCTGTTCGATTGAGAATTTCGACCCCATGGGAATTCACACCGGTGATTCGATTACCGTTGCACCTGCCATGACATTGAGCGATAAAACGTACCAGCACATGCGCAACCTTGCCATTAAGATGATGCGCAGCATAGGAAAATTCGCGGGCGGATGTAATGTGCAGTTTGCCGTTAATCCCGATACCGAAGATATTATTGCTGTTGAAATAAACCCTCGTGTGTCGCGTTCTTCGGCACTGGCATCGAAAGCTACCGGCTACCCTATAGCCAAAATTGCAGCCAAGCTTGCCATAGGTTATAACCTTGATGAGCTGCAAAACCAGATTACCAAATCCACTTCGGCATTCTTTGAACCTACTTTAGATTATGTGATTGTAAAAATTCCGCGATGGAACTTCGATAAATTCCAGGGAGCCGACAGGGAGTTGGGATTGCAAATGAAATCGGTTGGCGAAGTGATGGCGATAGGAAGAAGCTTTATTGAGGCATTGCAGAAGGCCTGTCAGTCGCTTGAAATAAGTAGGAAAGGATTAGGCTCTGACGGAACGGAATGGGCACAGGTGGATGATATCATGCATTCGCTGGAACATCCTTCGTGGGACAGGCTGTTTCACATTAAAGCAGCGTTGAAATTAGGATTACCCATTCAGACTATTCATAACCATACGCGAATTGATAAATGGTTTCTGAACGAAGTGAACCAGCTTGTTTCGCTCGAAAATGAATTGAGACGTTATCATCTCGAAAATATTCCTGAAGGATTTTTTCTTGAACTGAAACAAAAAGGATTCAGTGATGCGCAGATTGCACATGTTCTGAATAACGTTACTGAAGATGATGTATATGAGAAAAGAAAAAAGCTTGGAATTAAGCGCGTATATAAGATGGTAGATACCTGCGCTGCCGAATTTGAAGCGAAGACTCCTTATTTCTACAGCACGTTTGAAGCCTCTTATGATTCTGCCGGAAAAGGAGAGAACTGGAACACTGCAAATGAATCTGTTTGTTCCGATAAGAAAAAAATTGTGGTATTGGGATCCGGACCCAATCGCATCGGGCAGGGAATTGAGTTTGATTATTCGTGCGTGCATGGAGTGCTTGCGGCTAAAGAAGCAGGTTATGAAGCCATCATGGTTAACTGTAATCCTGAAACGGTTTCAACCGATTTTGATGTTGCCGATAAATTATATTTCGAGCCCGTTTTCTGGGAACATATTTATGAATTGATTGAATTTGAAAAACCCGAAGGTGTGATTGTACAACTGGGGGGACAAACCGCATTGAAGCTTTCGGAGCGCTTGCACGAGAAAGGAATAAAAATAATAGGCACTGATTTTAATAATATGGACATTGCCGAAGACCGCGGACGTTTCTCTGATATGCTTAAGGAACTCGGCATCCCCTACCCGTTATATGGTGTGGCTGAATCAGCCGATGAGGCGTTGGATGTTGCTCATAAGGTTGGGTATCCGGTTTTGGTTCGTCCATCCTATGTGTTAGGCGGACAGGGTATGAGTATTGTGATTAATGATGAAGAGGTGGAGCATGCTGTAATAAAGTTATTGAAAAACCTTCCGGGCAACCGTGTGCTGATTGACCATTTCCTCGACCGTGCCGAAGAAGCCGAAATAGATTTGATTTGTGATGGTGAAAACGTTCAGATGATTGGTTTAATGGAGCACATTGAACCGGCAGGAATTCACAGTGGCGATTCGTATGCTGTGCTTCCCGCATTTTCATTATCCGAAAAAGTGCAGGCAACCATGCTTGAATATGCAACCAAGCTTGCTTTTGCTTTAAACGTGCGGGGCTTGCTTAATATCCAGTTCGCTATTAAAGATGAAAAGGTTTATGTGATTGAAGCCAATCCGCGTGCATCACGCACGGTTCCTTTTATAGCTAAAGCACACGAAGTGCCTTACATTAATTACGCTACTAAAGTGATGCTGGGAAAAAACAAGCTGAAAGATTTTAAATTCAATCCGCGCAAATTTGGCTATGCCATTAAAGAACCTGTTTTTTCTTTTGAAAAATTTCCAAACGTCAATAAAGAGCTCGGTCCTGAAATGAAATCAACCGGTGAAGCCATCCGTTTTATTGATGGTTTGGATGACCCCTATTTCCGCCATTTGGTAAAGGAAAAATCAATGTACCTGAGCAGGTAATTCAAGTGTAAAGTTTATGATGAAAGTTTTAGTAGTTTTAATCCTGATATTTCTTGCTTATAAAGCATTGATGCGAAATGCGAACATAAAAGTGTACCGTAATTTCCAACAACGGAATCCCGATTCTGAAATAAAACCCGAAGGAACTGTTACAATTGGTGAAGCGAAAAAGAAAAACAGAAGTTTTCAAAGTGATGATGGAGAGTTTACCGATTACGAGGAAATAAAAGATTAATAACCGCTCAGGAATGAAAGAAATGATATTAAAAACCACAGAGACACTGAGAACATTGAGAAACACGGAGGTGGTTACTCAAAAATATATCCATGAAATTTCATATAAGATAATTGGCTGCGCAATTGAAGTACACAAAAATCTTGGTCCGGGATTACTCGAATCGGTTTATGAACCTTGTTTCATTGATGAATTGAGAAATGCCGGATTGTTTGTAAAGTCACAAATTTATGTTCCGGTACATTACAAAGGAAAAGATTTAGGCGGAAGTTTAAAACTTGATTTGCTTGTCAACGATTTAATCATTGTAGAGGAGAAAGCAGTAGAACTAATGATTCCTTTGTACAAAGCACAACTTTTATCATATTTGAAACTTGCTGGAAAACCAAAGGGGTTACTTATAAACTTTCATTCTGAAAATATTAAAGAACAACTTGTTTCACTTGTCACTGAAGAGTTTGCAAAATTGCCAAAAGATTAATCTCCGTGCAACTCCGTGCTTTCTGTGTCTCTGTGGTAAGTAGCAATATAGATTAATCGGATTTTTTAAAATATTTTTTCTTTTATTCAATGAAACAATTTTTAATCAAAGCAAATTCTTTTTTAAAAGGTTTTGTGTTGTTTTTACGTCCGGGTATTTGGCTCAGTTTCTTAATTAAACCGCTACAACTCGTGTTAAATACAATGAAACTCTCAAAGTGGATTTCTCACCAGTCAAAAAAAGAAATATTAAATGACTTTTATGTTCCGGTGCGTGATTATGACAAGCGTTATAAATTATATGAACATGTTATCAAAACAGAAAATCTGGCTAACGAAGCAATGGATTATCTTGAATTCGGAGTTTCAGGAGCATATTCTTTCAAGTGGTGGATAAATGCAAATAAAAGCAACGATTCAAGATTTTATGGTTTTGATACGTTTGAAGGTTTGCCGGAGAATTGGGGTACTTTTAAAAAAGGCGACATGCATGCTGCCATTCCCGCAATTGATGATTCACGTCACGAATTTGTAAAAGGTTTGTTCCAACAATCGCTTTATCCGTTTCTCGACACGCATAGCCTGAACAATGGAAAGCGGAAAATTATTCATCTCGATGCCGATTTATATTCATCAACACTTTTTGTGCTGACTACTCTTGCCCGTCATTTAAAAAAAGATGATATTCTTTTGTTTGATGAATTCAATGTGCCTAACCACGAGTTTTTTGCGTTTAAATGTTTTACCGATTCGTACTACATCAAATATAAATTAATTGGCGCTGCAAATAATTACTACCAGGTTGCCATTAAAATTATTTAACAGATAATTGGCAAATTATTACTTTCGGCTTTTAATTCAGCTGTTTTTTACATCATTATTTAAAATTTTATGCAAATACAATTGAAAAAATTTCTTCCGCATGTATATGCAATCATCATATTCCTTGTAATTGTGCTTGTTTATTTTTCGCCATTACTTTCGGGAAAAGCATTAAGTCAGCATGATATCCTGCAATGGCAGGGCGCCAGCAAAGAAATTTTTGATTTTCGGGAAAAACACCATTCCGAGCCATTATGGACCAATTCCATGTTCAGCGGAATGCCGGCTTACCAGATTTCGGTTTTATACCCGGCCAATCTCATTAAATATGTTAACGATCTTTTGTGTCTATGGCTACCCGCTCCTGCAAATTTTATTTTCCTGATGATGATTGGATTTTATTTATTGCTCATTTCACTTAAAGCCGATTTTCGTTTAAGCATTGCCGGTGCCATTGCGTTTGCTTTTTCTTCCTATCACTTTGTGATAATAATTGCCGGGCATAATTCAAAAGCACATGCTATCGCATTGATGCCGTTGGTTGTTGCGGGGGTGCTGATGACATTTCGTGGTAAATTGCTTTCAGGAGGAATAATTACTGCCCTCGCACTTGCCCTGCAAGTTTATGCTAACCATTTACAAATATCCTATTACTTGTTTATAGCTCTCGTTGTACTGGGTGTTTGCGAACTGGTGCAAGCCATTCGTAAAAAAACTATTCCGGCTTTTTTTAAATCAGCAGCAGTACTTGCCTGTGCCGCTATATTGGGGATTTTACCAAACATTACCAGCCTGTGGGCAACATATGAATACGGAAAAAATTCAACCCGCAGTCAGTCGGAGCTTACGGAAAAAAAAGTTTCGGGTGGCTTAGATAAAGATTATGCATTGGCTTACAGTTATGGAGTGGCCGAAACATTTACTCTGCTAATACCGCGGTTCCAGGGAGGCGCTTCCGGTGAGGAGCTTGGGAAAAATTCAGCCACCTATAAAGCGTTAAAAGATAACAGCGTTCCCGAACAGCAGGCGCTGAGATTTATTTCAAGTGTTCCGCTTTATTTCGGCAACATGCGCATGACCAGCGGGCCCCCGTATGCAGGAGCTATCATAGTTTTTCTTTTTGTATTAGGATTGTTTATTGTGAAAGATGAAATTAAATGGTGGCTTGCTGTAGCAACGTTGATTGCAATTATCCTGGCCTGGGGTAAAAATGATTTTACAGGCCTTACTGATTTTTTCTTCGATCATTTTCCTGCTTACAATAAATTCAGGGCGGTAAGTATGATCTTAGTGGTTACAGAATTTTGCATTCCGCTGCTTGCCATACTTGCCTTTAAAAAAATAATTGACGGCTCAATTAAATCAGA
>JBIOHJ010000096.1:0-12785 GCA_044448905.1 Bacteroidia bacterium
ATATGGCAGCAACCAGCAGCGCATGCATAATTGTTTGCAGTTGAATAACGGAAACGGAACATTCAGCGACATAGCCATGCTTGCCGGTGTGTACCGCACCGACTGGAGCTGGGCACCTTTGTTTGCCGATTTTGATAATGACGGATGGAAAGATTTACTTATTACTAATGGATACTACCGTGACGTTACCAACTCGGATCTTACTGTTTACATGGCAGAGCAAATGCGGAAAAGCGGAGGCAGGCAGGATAAAAGCCTCAATATGATTAATAGTATTCCCACTACCCCCATTACGAATTATGTTTATAAAAATAACGGGGACCTGACTTTTGCCGATAAAACCTATGAATGGGGTCTTGATCAAAAAAATTTTTCAAACGGAGCCTGTTATGCTGACCTCGATAATGATGGTGACCTCGAAATCATCATTAACAATCTCGGGGATTCGGCTTTGGTATATGAAAACAAATCGAATGAAATAAATCACTCAAATTTTTTGAAAATAAAACTTATTGGACCAAAAGGCAACACTAACGGCATTGGGGCTGTCATAACTGTGCATGCCGGGGGAAATAGCCAGGTACAGCAAATGTTTCCATCACGTGGTTACATGTCGGCATGCGATAACAGGATGAATTTTGGCTTGGGAAAACATTCAACTGTTGACACAATTGAAATAAAATGGCAGGGAGGGAAAACACAGCGAATGGAAAATGTAAAGGCAAACCAGGAGTTAGTTCTTGATTATAAAAATGTCGCGGCTGTTTCAACTGCCGCAAAACAAACCGAAGCGAATTTGTTTTTTGAAAAAGCAGGGGCTAAATATCAAATCAATTTTACTCACATCGAGAATGAGTTTATAGATTTTAAAAGAGAACCGCTATTGCCTCACGAATTTTCGAAAGGAGGTCCTTTTATTACCAAAGGCGATGTCAATGGAGATCACATTGAAGATTTTTTTATTGGTAATGCAAAAGGCAGCTCAGGCAAAATGTTTATTCAGAAACCTGACGGATCGTTCATTGAAAATAATAGTCAGCCCTGGGAACAGGATAAAATGCAGGAAGACATAGGGTGCCTTCTTTTTGATTCCGATAGTGACAAAGACCTTGACCTATATGTGGTAAGCGGAGGCTCAGAGGAAAATGCCTACAGCGATTTTTACCAGGACAGGTTATATATCAATAATGGCAAAGGCAGTTTTAAAAAGTGTAATGATTGTCTTCCGAAAATTAATTCAAGCGGATCGTGCGTTGTGGCTGCCGATTATGATAGGGATGGGGATAACGATTTATTTCGGGGAGGAATGGTGTTACCTTCTGTTTACCCGATGCCCGCAACCAGTTACCTGCTCAATAATAATAATGGAAAATTTACGGATGTGATAACAACCGTTGCACCGGAACTGCAGCATGCCGGAATGATAAAAGATGCTGTTTGGTGCGATTTTAATAATGACACTAAAACTGATTTGGTGATTTGTGGAGAGTGGATTCCCATAATGATGTTTCAAAATAACGCGAATAAATTTGAAATAATAAACAAAAATCAAAATGGCGCACTCACGGCAGGTTGGTGGAATAAAATTGTGGCTTCTGATTTTGATCACGATGGCGATGTTGATTTTGTTGCAGGAAATTACGGACTTAATGCAAAATTGAAAGCTTCACCCGAAAAGCCTTTAATAATTGTAGCTAAAGATTTTGATGGCAACCAGACATTGGATGCAATCATTTGCAATTATGAAATAGATGGAAAAAACTATCCCATTTATTCACGCGATGTAATGACTGACCAGGTAAGACCGCTCAAAAAGAAGTTGCTTAAGTATGCCGATTATTATGATAAAACTATTGACCAGATTTTTCCTGCTGATTCGTTGAAAAAAGCAAATGTGCTGATGAGCTATATGCTGGCTTCCTGTTATATTGAAAATGCTGGCAATGGAAATTTGCAATTACACCCTCTTCCTGTAGAAGCGCAGTTTGCACCTGTAAACGGAATTATAGTGGATGATTTTAATAAAGACGGAAACAGTGATTTACTTTTGGCTGGAAATTCTTACGCAGAAAGTGTTGACCTCGGCTTGTGCGATGCCGGAACCGGTTTGCTGCTGCTGGGTGACGGAGAAGGAAAATTTAATCCGGTGCTTTCACGAACAAGCGGGTTCAATGCAAATAAGGATGTACGCAGCATTGCTGTTCTTCAAACATTCCATAATAAAAAAATTATTCTTGTTGCAAATAATAATTCTAAAGCCGAAGTTTTTAGTGTGAAATAAAAATAATTTAACGGAGCTGTTTGCTATTAACCTCACTGTTTATATTTATATTTTTGCACCGCTTTTCAAATTATTTCCAATACGCGTCATTAAAAAATCCGGATGCCTTCTACCAAAAAACCTTCACCATTTAAAAATTATGTCCGGTTTTTCTGGGTGCTTGTATTGTTTCCGGTAGTCTTTCTTGTTTTATTTGTTCTGGCAACTGCCAGCGAATGGTTTGGTAAACTGCCATCGTTTGAAGATCTCGAAAATCCTAAAAGCAGCCTTTCCTCCGAAGTGATTTCTTCTGATGGAATCGTTTTAGGAAAATATTATATCCAAAACCGTTCAAATGTTCATTTCCGCGATCTTGCCCCCAACCTTGTTAATGCGCTGAAAGCAACTGAAGATATCCGCTTCGAAGAACATTCTGGTGTAGACATTAAAGGACTGTTAAGGGTTTTGGTTAAAACGGTAATTGCAAGGCAGGATGCCGGTGGCGGAAGCACCATTACGCAGCAGCTGGCTAAAAATTTATTTCCACGCGAGAAAATGTCTTTCATACAATTGATTATCCGAAAAATTAAAGAGTGGATTATTGCAGTAAGACTTGAAAAAAGCTATACAAAAGACGAAATCATTTCCATGTATCTGAATACCGTTGAGTACGGAAGCAATACATTCGGAATAAAATCGGCAGCCAAAACTTTTTTTAATAAAACACCCCGCGACCTGAAGACCGAAGAATCGGCAGTATTAGTAGGTGTTTTAAGAGCGCCAACATACTATAGTCCGGTGCGCAATCCAGAAAATGCTTTTTACAGAAGAAATACCGTGATGGACCAGATGCGGAAATATGAGATGCTCACAAAGCAGCAATTCGATTCATTAAAATCGCTCCCGGTAAAATTGTCTTTCCAGCCCGATGATCATAATGCCGGGATGGCCACTTATTTCCGGGAAACATTGCGGCTCGAAATGACAAAATGGTGCCGCGAGCATAAAAAATCGGATGGCAGTTCATATAATTTATACCGCGATGGTTTAAAGATTTACACTACGATTGATTCGCGCATGCAGCAGTACGCAGAAGAAGCCGTGCAGGAATACTTAGCCGAACTTCAGAAATCTTTTAACGAACACTGGAAAGGTAAAATACCCTGGGCAGAAACTCCCGAAGTTATTGAACAGGGTATGAAAAGATCAGCACGCTATTATGAGTTAAAACATTCAGGGGTTTCCGAAGATTCCATTAAAAAGAATTTCAACACTAAAATTCCAATGACAATTTTTACCTGGAAGGGTGATAAGGATACCGTTATGAGCCCGCTCGATTCGGTGAAATATTATAAAACCACTCTTCAAACGGGCTTTATGTCAATGGAACCGCAAACCGGGTTTGTGCGAGCTTGGGTAGGCGGAAATAACTACCGGTATTTTCAATACGACCATGTTAAAGAAGGGAAACGGCAGGTGGGTTCAACCTTTAAGCCGTTTATCTATACGCTTGCTGTGCAGGAAGGATATTCGCCCTGTTATAAAATTCCGAATATTCCTGTTACCATAATTACCGAAACCGGTGAAGCCTGGACGCCTAAAAATTCAGATGATAAATACGGGGGCATGCTTTCACTTAAATATGCGTTGGCAGAATCGGTAAATTGTATTTCGGCATACCTGATGAAACAATTCGGCCCGCAGGCTGTGGTTGACATGGCTCACAAAATGGGAATATCAAGCCATTTGGATGTGGTGCCTTCCATTTGTTTAGGAACTGCCGACCTTTCGGTTTATGAGATGGTAGGGGCTTATGGTACGTTTGCAAACAAAGGCGTGTGGACAGAACCTATTTATATAACACGTATTGAAGACAAGAACGGAATTGTGTTGCAGGAATTCATTCCTAAGAAAGTTGAAGTTTTAAATGAAGAAACGGCTTATGTCATGCTAAACTTAATGCAGGGAGTTGTTCAGACTGGAACAGGAATCAGGCTTCGGTATAAATATAACATTGCCAATCCTGTTGCCGGAAAAACCGGCACTACTCAAAACCAAAGTGACGGATGGTTTATGGGAATTACGCCCGACCTGGTTTCGGGATGCTGGGTAGGATGCGAAGACCGGTCCGTACATTTCAGAACGGTTTATCTCGGGCAGGGAGCAAACATGGCGCTTCCAATCTGGGCATTATATATGAAAAAAATTTATGCCGATAAAACAATTACTATTTCGAAGGGAGATTTTGAAAGACCTCCCGGAAAACTTTCCATCGAGCTCGACTGTTCAAAATATCAAAATAATAATTCAACTATTAATAACGATACTGATTTTTGATTTTTAAAATATTTCAATATGAATAAAATTGTAAAAAACGCTGATGATGCTATAAGCGATATTAAAGATGGAATGACACTTGCCCTCGGAGGATTTGGCTTGTGCGGAATTCCTGAGAATTGCATTTCGGCTCTTGTAAGGAAAAGAGTGAAAAATATTACCTGCATTTCAAACAATGCCGGTGTGGATGATTTTGGACTGGGGCTTTTGTTACAGGGAAAACAAATTAAGAAAATGATTTCGTCTTACGTTGGAGAAAATGCAGAGTTTGAGCGCCAGATGTTAAGCGGTGAACTCGAAGTTGATCTGATTCCACAGGGAACTCTTGCCACACGCCTCATGGCTACCGGTTATGGAATGCCTGCTATTTTTACTCCTGCCGGAGTGGGTACTGAAATTGCCGAAGGCAAGGAGGTAAGAAGGTTTAAATTTAACGGAAGCGAAAAAGATTATTTGATGGAGTATGCTTTTGAACCTGATTTTGCAATTGTAAAAGCGTGGAAAGGCGACACAAACGGAAATTTAATTTTTCGTTTAACCTCCCGTAACTTCAGCCCGCTGGTCGCCATGTCCGGGAAAATTACCATTGCCGAAGTAGAAGAATTAGTACAACCGGGCGAATTAAACCCCGATAATATTCATGTACCGGGTATTTATGTGCACCGCATTTTTCAGGGAATTAATTATGAAAAGAGAATCGAACAACGGACAGTAAGAAAGAAAATCTGAAAAATTATGTTAGACAAAAACGGAATTGCAAAGCGAATTGCAAAAGAAGTAAAGGACGGAATGTATGTCAACTTAGGAATTGGTATTCCTACATTGGTAGCCAATTATCTTCCGAAAGGAGTTAATGTAACTCTGCAATCGGAAAATGGAATTCTGGGAATGGGCCCTTTTCCATTCGAAGGAGAAGAAGATGCTGACTTGATTAATGCGGGTAAACAAACGGTTACTTTATTGCCGGGTGCAGCAATTTTTGATTCGGCATTAAGTTTTGGAATGATACGTGCCCAAAAAGTTGACCTCACAATTCTTGGTGCAATGGAAGTTAGCGAGAACGGTGATATTGCCAATTGGAAAATTCCGGGCAAGATGGTGAAGGGAATGGGAGGAGCGATGGACCTGGTTGCATCGGCAAAAAATATTATCGTGGCTATGCAGCACGTTAATAAAGCAGGCGAATCGAAATTGTTACCAAACTGCACGCTGCCGTTAACCGGCATTAAATGCATAAAAAGAATTGTTACCGAGCTTGCCGTGCTTGATGTTTTGCCTCAGGGAGGATTCAGACTCCTTGAACGCGCACCCGGCATTTCAGTGGACGAAATTAAAAATGCAACTGCGGGAAAATTAATCGTTGAAGGAAATATTCCGGAAATGGTGATTGATTAAAAGCGAGAGAGTATAAAAAGTAATCCGTTTTTCTTGATTTGTTAATTCATAAAGATTCGATATTCGCTGATTAAATGAAGGTGTTCAAATTCGGTGGCGCATCAGTTAAGGATGCAGGGGCAGTTAAAAATGCTGCGGCTATTCTTAATAAATTTCGAAATGAAAAATTGGTTGTTGTTATTTCGGCAATGGGAAAAACCACCAATGCTTTGGAAAAAGTGGTGCATGCCCATTTTTATAAAGATGGCGATGCGCATAAATTGCTCGATGTTGTTAAAGAATATCACCTTAAAATAATTCGCGATTTATTTCCCGAGACTAATGATGAAGTGTATAACGATGTAAACAATGTCTTTGTTGAAATCGAATGGGTACTGGATGAAAAGCCATCTAAGGATTATGGCTTTGCTTACGACCAGATTGTATCCGCGGGTGAATTAATTTCCACTAAAATCATCAGCGCGTACTTTAATAAGGAAGGAATTAAAAATACCTGGTTGGATGCGCGTGATTATATTCAAACCGATAATACATACCGTGAAGGAAAAATAGACTGGGAAAAAACATATCAGCAAATGGTTTCAAGAATTCCATCTTATTTTACTGATGAAAATAAAATTGTGATTGCACAGGGCTTTATTGGCAGCACTTCTGAAAATTATACAACCACATTAGGACGCGAAGGTTCAGATTATACAGCTGCAATTTTTGCACATTGCCTCGATGCAGAGTGTGTGATGATATGGAAAGATGTTCCGGGAGTGTTGAGTGCTGACCCCAAATATTTCAAAGAAGCCCAAAAATTAGACAAGATCAGCTATCATGATGCCATTGAGCTGGCTTATTTCGGAGCTTCAGTTATTCACCCCAAAACCATAAAGCCACTTGAAAATAAAAACATCACACTTCATGTAAAATCTTTTTTGAACCCCGATGCTGCCGGGACTGCCATTGAACGCGATGCGCTAACCAAGCCGTTAGTCCCGTCATTTATTTTTAAAAGCAACCAGGTACTCATCAGTATTTCAGCAAAAGATTTTTCTTTTATTGCCGAAGAAAACCTCAGCAACATATTCGGGCTTTTTGCAAAGCATAAAATAAAAATTAACCTTATGCAGAATTCTGCCATTAGCTTTTCGATTTGCGTGGATAATGATGAGTTTAAAATTCCAATTTTGATTGATGAACTAAGAACTCATTTCAAAATTCTCTATAATGAAAACCTGCAGCTTTACACCATCAGACATTATTATCCTTCCACCCTTGAAATCTTATCGGAAGGGAAAGAAATTCTGCTGGAGCAGCGGAGTAGACATACAGCACAATTGGTGATGAGGGAGAAAGAAAAATAAAAGACCCATCCGAACCTCCTCGAAAGTAAGAGAATCATTATGAAAGATTGAATCAATGAAATCTTCCAATAAGAAAATTATTCTATGGCTTTTCACAGGTTGCTTTTTAATTTTTGTAATGGTTATTATTGGTGGTGTTACCCGGCTTACCGGTTCGGGATTATCTATTACCGAATGGAAATTAATTCGGGGAACCATTCCGCCATTAAATGCACAGCAATGGAATGAAGAATTTGAGAACTACAAAAAGATTCCCCAATACAGCGAACAGAATTACCATTTCACGGTTGAGGATTTCAAAACTATTTACTGGTGGGAATATATTCACCGGTTGATCGGAAGAATAATAGGAATTGTTTTTATTATACCGTTTTTGTTTTTCTGGCTTACAAAACAGCTTGATAAAGCACTGATAAAAAAATTATTGTTTCTTTTTTTACTCGGTGGGCTGCAAGGCTTTCTCGGATGGTATATGGTAAAAAGCGGGCTTATACAAAATGTGAGGGTAAGCCACATACGATTAGCCATTCACCTGGTAACCGCGTTTATCACTTTCGGGTTTACATTTTGGGTGATGCTTGATTTAATTTATCCGAGAAAAATCAAAAACGAAAATTCAGTAAAATCTATTCGAAAGGGAATAGTTATAATATTAATTCTTGTGCTGTTACAAATAATTTACGGGGCTTTTACAGCCGGGTTAAAAGCCGGGCATATTTACAACACATTTCCAAAAATGGGTGATGAATGGATAGCCGGGGCCGTTATTTACGGGCTTCAAGCCGATGGGATAAGCGCGCTTATAAATAATATTTCTGTTGTACAGTTTATTCACCGTTGCATTGCATGGCTGCTTGCATTGGTAATAATTTATTTTTGGTTTTACGGGCGGAAAAAGTTCAATACATCAAACCAAAAAGCAGCCATCAATTATTTAATGGTTGCCGTGCTCGTTCAGTTTTGGCTTGGAGTGTTTACTTTAATTTATAATGTACCCATTGTTTTAGGTGTGATGCACCAAGCCGGTGCTTTTTTTCTTTTCACCGCTACAATTTATTTTATCCACTCTGTGTCTGCAGCTACAAGTTCTATTGCTACTGCTACTTCCCATTAATCAATCACACTCAGCTTTATTGTATTAGCGGTTCCTTTTGCTTTCATCGGTGTGCTTGCCACGTTAATAGCAATATCATTTTTAATTAAAAATTTATTTTTTTTCAAATAAGATTTAATATCGGCAATCGTATCATCTGTACTTACATATTTATCATAATAAAATCCCTGTACACCCCACACGAGGCTCAGCATATTAAGCAACGGCTTGTTATCAGTAAAAATGTAAACTTTAGCTTTGGGACGCTGGCTCGAAATTTTAAATGCGGTGTAACCGGAATGGGTCATTGCAATAATTGCTTTGGCACCTGCCTGCTGTGCCATCACACACGAATTATATGCTACAGAGTCGGAAATAAATGAAGCTGAGTTTTTAACCGGGTGAGTGTGCCGGTGATAAATGCTCTCCTCGCCTTCGCACATGTGAATAATTTTTTGCATAGCCTCTACTACTTTAACAGGGTATGCGCCAACCGAAGTTTCACCGCTAAGCATCAGTGCATCGGCACCATCAAAAACCGAATTTGCCACATCATTGGTTTCGGCACGGGTAGGACGGTAGTTGTTAATCATGCTTTCCATCATTTGCGTGGCAATAATGATTGGCTTGGAAGCAGCGGTGCATTTTTTTACCAGCATCTTTTGAATGAGTGGAACCTTCTCCATTGCAATCTCCACTCCCAAATCACCTCGGGCCACCATTAAACCGTCAGAAGCAGCAATAATATTATCAATATCACGCAGTGCTTCCGGCTTTTCAATTTTGGCAATCACGCGCGACAATCCTTTTTTTTCATGGATGATTTTTTTCAGGTTAATAATATCTTCGGCTTTGCGAACAAATGAAAGCCCTATCCATTCCACGTTATTTTCTATTGCAAACAAAAGATCATTATGGTCCTTTTCGGTGAGTGAAGGCAATGAAATTTTTGTGTAGGGTAAATTCACCCCCTTCCTTGATGAAAGCATTCCGCCATGGATTATTTTGGCTGTCGCGGACCCCGATTTATTTTTCCCGGTAACTAGCAATTCAATTTTTCCGTCATCAATCAAAACGGTATCACCAGCCTGCACATCGTCATGAAAAGAAGAATAATTAATATATATTTTTTTTGCATCGCTCAGGCATTTGATGTTGGTAAGTTCAATTTTATCGCCTTCATTTAAAACAATTTCATTGTTTAACACTTCGCCTATCCTGAGTTTGGGACCCTGCAGATCATAAAGAACAGCTACATGCGTATTTAATATTTTATTTAAGCTTCTTACTGTTTTTATTATTTGCAAATACATGCTGTGGTCGCCATGCGAAGCGTTTATGCGGCAAACATCCACACCGGCTAAAATCATTCTTCGCAAGACTTCTTTCGATGAAGAAGCCGGTCCAATCGTAGCTATTATTTTAGTGCGGTTTTGCTGAAGGTTCATTTTATTAATTTATTCAAAGATGAGAAAATTGTCAGCTGATTTTAATTTTGAGGCTTCTATTTCATAAACCCCGCTTATGATTTCAATTTTTTTTAAATGCTGAAGGATATTTCCCGAACTATCCCGTGATTGCATATTTTTTACCTGCAAAAAATAATCAATATTCTTTGACTCTGGTATAAATGATCCCGCCTGCCCCTTATTATTAATAACGCGGTAATGCTCACTAAGCTTTGAACGGTAATAATAATTGGAAAAATTAGAACGATTTTGATGGCTGTCAATTATCAATGAAACATCTTCTTCACGTTTTAAATTTATCTTAAGCCGTTGGTTTAACTCAAAACATAACCTATAATCCTTCTGGCTGCAAACAATGGCAAACAATAAAAAATCGTACTCAAAGCTGAAATCAATTTTCAGAAGTTTTTTTGCCATTTGGTTCAGATGATGTACCCCGTTTATTTTTGCCTACGGCAACATTCCGACAAATTTAGAATTTTAAGGATACAAATAATCGGAAAAGCCCAGGTTCAAATAAAAACCCCGCAACGTATTTTGTTACAGGGTTCGTATTCAGAGTTTGGTTGTCCTACTAGGGCTCGAACCTAGACTCTTCTGAACCAAAATCAGACGTGTTGCCAGTTACACCATAGGACAATGGGGGTGCAAAAGTAAAAAAAGAAAGTTTAAACTTTAAACATATTTCCTACCTTCGCACGCAATAATTTTTTTTACTGTGAATAAATACAACCGTGTAAATAATATTTTCGGATGGCTTGCTTTTATAATAGCCGCTTATGTTTATCTCTCAACCATTGAACCTACCGGAAGCTTTTGGGACTGTGGTGAATTTATTGCCACTGCAAATAAACTACAGGTGGGGCATCCGCCCGGTGCTTCGTTATTTTTGATGACAGCCCGGCTTGCAATCCTTTTTGCAGGCAATGATGTAACTTTAATACCTGTTACGGTAAACGCACTATCGGCATTAGCCAGTGCATTCGCAATTCTTTTTTTGTTTTGGACTATTACAGCCCTTTGCCGCAAGATTGTGAAACCAGAAACTGGCGAAAATTATTCAACCCCACAGTTAATAACCATAATCGGAAGCGGATTGGTGGGCGCGCTTGCTTACACCTTTTGTGATTCGTTTTGGTTTTCGGCAGTTGAAGGCGAAGTATATGCCATGTCACAGTTTTTTACTGCCATTGTATTTTGGGCAATGTTAAAGTGGGAACATGTAGCCAACGAAAAGCATGCCGACCGCTGGATGATTTTAATTGCTTACCTGATGGGACTTTCCATTGGTGTTCACCTTCTTAATCTGTTGTGCATTCCGGCACTTGCTTTTATTTATTATTTCAAAAAATACCCGGTTACCCGGTGGGGCATCATAAAAACTGCAATTATCGGTGTAATGGTTTTGATGGTCGTTCAATATGGAATTATTTCGGGCTTTGTACAATTAGGCGCTCACTTCGATTTATTATTTGTGAATTCATTTGGGTTACCCTTTTGGTCAGGATTTTTGTTTTTCATTTTATTGATTGTTGTTGGAATACTTTGGGGGCTTCGGTATACGAAACAAAAAAATAAACCGGTTTGGAACACAGCCATTCTTTGCTTTGCTTTCATACTGGTCGGATATTCATCATTTGCCATGACAGTAATCCGCTCAATGGCAAACCCTCCTTTAGATGAGAATAATCCCGAGCATGCTTTTAACCTGCTCGGCTATATAAACCGTGAGCAATATGGGGACCGCCCTCTTGGTTACGGACAATATTATAATGCACGGGTAGTTGACCAGGAAGAAGGGGCTATGAATTATGCTGCAATAGATGGAAAGTATAAAGAAGCCGGAAGAAAAATTATCCCGGTATATGAGAAAGATAAATGCACGGTATTTCCACGAATGTACAGCAGCCAGGATAATCATGTTAGCGCTTACAAAGAATGGGCTGGAGTTAAAGGCGATGCCACACCCACCATGAGCCAAAACCTGAAATTCTTTTTCACTTACCAGGTGGGGCACATGTTCTGGCGGTATTTTATGTGGAATTTTGTTGGCAGGCAAAACGATATCCAGGGACATGGAGGCATTACGAAAGGAAATTGGCTCAGCGGAATAAAAGGAATTGATAAAATAAGACTAGGACCGCAGGACCACTTACCCAAAAGCATGACATGGAACAAAGCGTTAAACAAATTTTATTTTTTACCGTTTATTCTTGGCATTCTTGGAATGTTATGGCATTTTAAGAGAAATAAGTCTGATGGATTTGTTGTGATGCTTTTATTTATCATGACCGGAATAGCCATTGTGGTTTACCTGAATCAAAATCCTTACCAGCCCCGCGAACGTGATTATGCTTATGCAGGTTCTTTTTATGCTTTTGCAATTTGGATCGGAATGGCGGTAATGGCATTAACTGACTGGCTCAAAAAAGCAGTATCGCCTGTCGTTAGCAGTGTGGCTGTTACGCTGATTTGCCTTTTTGCCGGACCTGTTATCATGGCAAAAGACGGTTGGGATGACCATGACAGGTCCCATCGTTATACATCACGCGACTTTGCTTCAAACTACCTCAACTCATGTGCTCCTAATGCTGTTATTTTTACCAATGGTGATAACGATACCTTCCCCTTATGGTATGCGCAGGAAGTGGAAGGAATCAGAACCGATGTTCGCGTAGTCAATCTGAGTCTCCTTAATACCGACTGGTATATTGACCAGATGAAACGAAAGGCATATAGTTCAGACCCGGTTCCGTTTACCTGGACTCTTGATAAATATGTGCAAGGTACGCGTGACTATGTTCCGTTTTATGATAGAAATTTATCGGGCTATACCAATTTGAAAGATGTGATGGATTTTATAATCAGCGATAACCCCG
>JBIOHJ010000097.1:0-12643 GCA_044448905.1 Bacteroidia bacterium
CGCAACGCACTTCACCGATTCATTACGGCTAAATTTGCGAGCTACCCAAATTCATGCAAAAGAAATTTATAACCAACTTAGGCTTTCTCCTTTTTCTCAATTTGCTTATTAAGCCTTTTTGGATATTGGGTATTGACCGCACAGTGCAAAATTGTGTGGGTGCTGAAATTTATGGACAGTATTATGCGTTATTTAATTTTTCGTTTTTGCTGAATATCCTGCTTGATATTGGAATAACAAATTTTAATAATAAAAATATTGCCCAGAATAATCATCTGCTTAACAAGCACCTTTCAGGCATTATTGTTTTGCGACTGATGCTGGCAGGATTTTATTTCCTGATTAGTTTTTTTAACGGATTTATTGTCGGTTATGAGCGCGAGCAGCTGACCATGCTTTGTCTTTTACTTTTTAACCAGGTCATTATTTCATTCATTCTGTATCTACGATCAAACCTTGCCGGTTTGCATTTGTTTAAAACCGACAGTGTTATTTCGGTGCTCGACAGGTTTATCATGATTGTAATTTGCAGCGTTCTTTTGTGGGGAAAAATTACTTCATCACCTTTCCGCATTGAATGGTTCATCTGGAGCCAGACTTTTGCATATATTGTTACAGTTATAATTGCTTTAGTCATCCTGTCAGGAAAAGCGCAATTGAAACGGTTAAGCTGGAATCCCGTTTTTTTCCTGATGATTCTTAAAAAAAGTTACCCGTTTGCAGTTTTGATTTTGTTGATGACATTTTACAACCGCATTGACTCTGTAATGATTGAACGAATGCTTCCTGATGGCAGCAAACAAGCCGGCATTTACGCTCAGGCGTATCGTTTACTGGATGCCGCCAACATGATTGCATTTTTATTTGCAGGCCTATTGCTTCCTATTTTTTCAAAAATGATAAAACAAAAACATGCGGTTAACGAATTGCTTCGCTTGTCTTACTGCCTGCTCGTCATCCCTGCGTTTATAGTTGGAATAGTTTCATTTTTTTTCCGTGAAAATTTTATGACCCTGTTATACAAAGAACATATTGAAGATTCTGCTATAATTTTCGGGCTTCTGATGATTTGTTTTTCGGCAATTTCCACTACTTATATATATGGAACACTTTTAACCGCAAACGGGAATCTTAAACATTTAAACTTAATGGCTTCAGGCGGAATGTTACTGAACATTGTTTTGAACTTAATTCTTATTCCGCGTTATTATGCTGCAGGCGCTGCAGTTTCGAGTTTAATTACCCAGTTCGCCACCGCTTTCATCCAGGTATTGCTTGCATATAAAATATTTAAAATAAAAGTTGACCTCAGATTCAGTGGAATACTTCTTTTATTTTTAATTCTTGCAATACTAATTTCATTCTATTCATCTCAACTGAATCATTATTGGATTACCAATTTTTTAATAGCTGTCATCGGATGTTTTACTGCAGCATTGGTTTTGGGTATGCTCAAACCGAAATCAATCTACAAGATTTTAAAATACGGGTAAGGGCTGAGGAAAAAACCCTACTTTTGCGCGCTCATTTATTTCATACCTATTCATGAAAACACAACAAAGCACTTCATCACTCCGCCTTGAAGCTTCAGGGATTATTAAAATTGTGGTAAAGTGGTATAAGCATCTTTTAATTGTAGCGGTTATTGCAACGATAGCCGGATGGATTTTTTCGTCACCTGCTTTTATTAAACCACTGTTTAAATCCCGGGCAGTGATTTATCCTTCAAACCTGGGGTCGTATTCTACCGAAAATGCAACCGAACAATTGATTCAGCTTTTTCAGTCAGAAGATATCCGCGACCGCCTGATAAAAGATTTTGACTTATTTAATCATTATAAGATTGACACAACTGCTAAATATCCATTTACTGCATTGTATGGAATGATGAAGGAGCGGATTAAAGTTGCAAAAACAGAATATGAATCAGCCGAACTGGAAGTGCTTGATACCGATCCGTTAGTTGCTTCGAATATTTGTGATAGTATGATCTCGTACCTGAATTATAAAGCACTTTCATTACAGCGGATGAAATATGCTGAGGTGGTTATCATTTTCCGTGACCAGATAAATATTAAAAAGAACGAAATGGATTCGATGGAGTCTGCGATCAAAAGGCTGAGAACCGATTATGGTGTTCTTGAATTTGAAGAACAGATAAAACCGTTTTCAAAAGAATATTACAGGGCAGTTTCAGCCGGGCAAGCCGGAAATGGAAATTCAAAGCTCGACAAGATAAAAACTGATTTGGCTGAAAAAGGCGGTGAATACATTTCATTAAAGGAGCATTTATGGAGGGTACGCGGTACATATAACGATCTTAAAATCGAATATGAAAATGCGATTAAAAATTATACGAAGGTGCTCACCTTCTGTAACGTTGTTACCAAACCCATTCCGGCTGAGAAAAAATCATCCCCTGTACGTTCGATGATTGTGCTGGGTGTTATTGCAGTTTCAGTTTTTCTTTCCTTTATTGTTATCCTTATTATGGAAAAGCGTAAGGAAGAGTTGAGTTGATATAGATTCAGGTAACTATGGTAATTGTATAATTAAGAAAAAAATACCAACTTGACTCAATAATATCATCTGCCCCATTTACCCAATTAACAAAATAAAAATTGGTTACTTCACTAAATCTGAAATGGTTTTATAGTTTATCATTTATTTTTCTTGCCATACTCATTGCAGGAATTGTAAATGAGTTTTACTGGATACTGCTTTTGCCGGTGGTGCTATTAATTGTGTGGATGGCTTTTTACAGGCTCGACACACTGATGCTTCTAACTGTTTTTTTTACCCCGTTTTCCATCAATTTACAAAAAACCGGGTTGGGAATTGGTGTGAGCTTACCTGTCGAGCCATTAATTTTCCTGATGATGATTATTTTTATTCTTAAAATAATCAGCGAGGGCAATTTTGACCGCAAAATAATTACTCACCCCGTAAGCATTATAATTTTATTGCACTTAGTGTGGATGTGCATTGCAACAGCTTTCAGCTCTATTCCGCTTGTATCGGTAAAAGCAACACTGGCAAGAATTTGTTTTGTAGCGGTTTATTATTTTCTGGCTACGCAGCTTTTCAGGAATTTTAAAAACATTAAAAAATTTATTTGGCTGTATGCAATCAGCCTTATTGCAGTAATTATTTATACGCTGTTCAATCATGCCGCGCACCTGTGGACAGAAAAAGCTTCACACATAATGATGAACCCGTTTTATAACGACCATACTGCATATGCGGCAGCCATTTCATTATTTATACCGGTCATTCTTGCTTTTACTGCCGACAATAAAAATACGGCAGGTAAAAGAATTTTTTCTTTGTTGATAATTGTACTGTTTTTTACGGCAACTGTTTTATCCTATACCCGCGCTGCATGGGTTGGATTAACCGCAGCGTTGATTTGTTCGTTTGGATTTTTTTTCCGTATAAAAACATGGATTGTAATTTCATTAGCAGCAGGCATTCTTATTTATGTTATTGCATCATGGACAGAAATCATTATTAAATTGGAAAGCAACACTGAAAAATCATCAACCGATTACCGTGAACATCTCGAATCTATCTCCAACATTTCGACCGATGCTTCGAATGTTGAGCGGGTAAACCGGTGGTTATGCGCTTTGCGGATGTTTAATGAACGACCTGTATTCGGATGGGGACCCGGAACTTACCAGTTTCAGTACGCACCATTTCAGCGGAATGATGAAAAAACATATATCAGCACCAATGCCGGTGATCGAGGCAGTTCGCACAGCGAGTATTTAGGCCCATTATGCGAAGAAGGATTTTTGGGCGCTTTACTTATGATGGCAATTGCCATTGCTGTTATTTTTAAAAATTCGCAATATATTATTCATACCCAAAACAGGGGCGGAAAAATTATTGCCATCGGTATTGTTCTCGGCTTAACTACGTATTGGGTACACGGTTTTTTAAATTATTTTTTAGATACCGACAAAGCTTCGGTTCCTTTTTGGGGGTTTATTGCAATTTTGACTGCGCTTCAGGCTTATCATAATCAAAAGACAACAGGGGTAAGTGGTATTAAACCGACTTCAGAGTAAGTACCGTTACATCATCGTTAAAAGAAACTTATTTTCTTGAAATCATTAGGTGCAGTAAATTCGAAGTAATAGAAGGGTTCTGACTCCTTTCTATATTTTTGCATTTCAACCCTTTATTTTTTTTATGAAAAAATGGATTCTTAAAGCCATTGTTCAAAAAACAATTTCTTTTTTGCCTTTCAAACATCAGATTAATTTTCTTTTTCAAAAGTACGTTACCAAAGGAGTTTACTTGTCCGATGAGTATTTTGAAGATCGGTTAATTCACGCTGCTAATCATTTAAAAGGGTCTAAAAAACTATCGGGAAATACTGTTCCGGATAAAACACTCGAACTTGGCACAGGATGGTACCCCGTGGTACCCATTGTTTTTTATTTATGCGGCTCAAATGAAATTCATTCTATAGATATTGCTTCATTAACAAATAAAGAAAGATTAATAACCACATTAAACAAATTTGATTTGTACTTAAGTAGTGCAGAAAAAAAACAACTGTTTAAAGAAATTCCAATTAATAATGAGAGGCTTTCTAAATTCAATATGCTTATTAAAAATGTCGAATCATTTACTCAATCCGAAATAGTAAACCAACTGAATCTCAATTTAGCAATAACGGATGCAAGAAATACAAATTATCATTCATATTACTTTGACTTGGTTCACTCTAATAACACGTTCGAACATGTTTATCCCAATGTCTTAAAACAAATCCTAACTGAGTTTGCGCGGGTAACAAGAAAAAATGGAGGGGTGATGTCTCATTTTATTGACATGTCCGATCATTTTGCTCATTTTGATAAATCAATTACCATTTATAATTTTTTACAGTTTTCACAAAGTCAGTGGAAATGGATTGATAACAGGATTCAACCTTTAAACAGGCTTCGTATGCCTGATTATTTAAAAATGTACCGCGAATTAAATATTCCTGTTTCTGATGTTGACAATCGTCCGGGAAATGTTGGCGAGGTTGAATCCATAAAAATTGATGAATCATTTAAAAAATATTCCAATAATGATTTGGCTATAAGCCATTCTTATATTTTTTCGCTTCTTTAGCTGTAAATTTTCTCAAACCGACCTCAGTGTGAGAAGTGTTACGTCATCATTGAAAGAAACTTCTTTTCTGAAATCATTCAGTGCAGCAATCATAAATGTGTGAAAAACTTCCATGGTATGCACCTTGCCATGCTTCACAACAAGTTCTTTAAAATTTTCAATTCCGAATGAAATACCATTAGCATTTTCCAGTTCGGTAATTCCATCGGTATAACAAAACAGCATGGCATTTTTCGGAAAATGAATGGCGCCTTCATTAACAAAAGGAAGCTTTGGGAACATACCCAAACCAGTAGTTCCGGTTTGGAGCAAATGAAAATTTTCATTTTCAAAAAGCATGGGCGGATTATGCCCTGCATTCACATAACGGATTTCTTTTGTTTTGTGATGAATGCAAGCGAGAAAAACAGTGATAAATTTTTCACCTTTTGCATTTTTAAAAACCATTGCGTTTAACCCGGTAATTAAATCAGAAAGCGAGTGCATGTTCTTTGCCAGTGCATGAAGGTTTGCCTGGAAATTCGACATCAGCAATGCAGCCGCCAACCCTTTTCCCGAAACATCTGCCATGCAGATAATGGATTCATCATCGTTGATTTTAAAATAATCATAATAATCACCGCCAACTTCCTGGTGCGGTAAATATGTTGCAGCCACATCAAACACATTGTGCCCGGGCAAATGCGAAGGAAATAACATAGCCTGCATTTCGGCAGCCAGCTCCATTTCTTTTTCCAATGATGCCTGGCGGATGGTTTCTTTAGTCAGTCTTTTATTCTCAATAGCCACAACAATAATATTGGTGATGGTATGGATAAAGGGAACCAGTTCTTTCGGGTTGCCTTCCATCTGCGAATAATCACCAATCAGCGCATACGCTAACGGCTGGTTGTTATGAAAAACGGGGATGATGGTTTCAAATTCCGAAACCCAATGAGGCTTTTTTATTTTGTGTGTTTCAATTTCGCTGAAATAAGGAAAATCTTTTTCAATATCTATTTTAAAATTTTTGCCTTCAATTCCAAACGATAAAATCTGCTGCCAGTTATTTTCGTAAACAAACAAAATAAGTTTTCCGACCTTAAGATGATCCTGCAAAACGGTTTTGTAAATTTCGAAAAGCTTAACGGCATCAAGGTTATAATTTATTGCCTTGGTAATCTGCAAAAGCCAGTGAAGCTGAATTTTTTTTGATTTCAGCTCTGCTTCAGATGAGTTTGTTTTTATTTCCTGCATTTAAAGTTTCTCCATAAGTTCAGGCAAACGTTTCATCAGCGCAATTTCTTTCATCTTATCGCGTGCATCGCGAACCGGACTGCCAAAATATGTTTTATTTCCTTCAAGTGATTTTGCAATTCCTGATTGTCCGAGCACTACTGCACCTTTTCCGATAGTTAAATCCTTCTGCACACCAACCTGTCCCCATAAAATAACATCGTCTTCAATAGTAACTACCCCGGCTATAGCAACCTGCGCTGCAATCAAACAATTTTTTCCAATTACGGTATCATGACCTATATGAACATGATTATCCATCTTAGTTCCATTGCTGATTTTCGTGTCACCTGAAACTCCTTTATCAATTGTGCAGCAGGCTCCGATTTCTACATTATTTTCAATCACCACCCTGCCACATGATTTTAATTTATCATACCCTTCAGGTCTGCGTTTAAAATAAAATGCATCCGAACCGATTACCGCATTAGCATGTATCACAACATTATTTCCTATCTCAGAATAATCATAAATTACAACTCCTGAATAAATCAAACAGTCTTTTCCAATCGTTACATGATGCCCGATAAATACTCCCGGCTGAATAATGGTACCTGTTCCTATTTTTGCCTGATCGCTGATAAATTTTTCAGTAGGCTGAAATTTTCTGAAATGTGAAGTTAAAATATTGTAATCGCGAAAAGGGTCATCTGAAATGATTAAAGCTTTTCCAACCGGGCACTCTACTTCTTTATTAATTAAAATAGTTGTTGCCTCCGATTTCAGCGCTTTGTCATAATATTTCGGATGATCAACAAATGTCAAATCTCCTTTTTCCACTTTATGAATTTCGTTGAATCCCGTAACCCGGAAATTTTCATCCCCCGAAAAATGCGCCTTGATTAACTCAGCAGTTTCCTTTAAAGTAATTGCTTTTTCTAATTTCATTCCTGTTTTTTCGCTATGGACAAAAATATGAATATTTAACCCCTGCTGATTAGCAACTAATATCAACTTACTGATGAGTGTTTGTTAACTAAGCTAAATTAAGATAGACTATTCATTGCCGTAAAGCCATAATGCCTTACTTTTGCACCCTTAAATTTAAGAATCAGTAATGAACAATATCAGAAATATAGCCATTATCGCCCACGTTGATCATGGAAAGACAACATTGGTTGATAAGATTTTACACCAGACACAAATTTTTCGTGAAAACCAGTTTGTAGGAGAATTAATTTTAGATAGCAATGATTTAGAACGCGAACGCGGTATCACCATCGTTGCAAAGAATGTTTCGGTTACTTATAAAGGAGTAAAAATAAATATTATCGATACGCCCGGTCACGCTGATTTTGGCGGTGAAGTAGAACGTGTGCTAACTATGGCGGATGGAGTGCTTCTTTTAGTGGATGCCTTTGAAGGGCCCATGCCACAAACACGTTTTGTTTTGCAAAAAGCATTGGCGCTTGGCTTAAAACCAATTCTTGTCATTAATAAAGTAGATAAAGAAAATTGCCGGCCCGATGAAGTGCACGAAGCCGTGTTTGATTTATTTTACCATTTGGATGCCACTGAAGATCAACTGAACTTTCCCACACTTTATGGTTCATCAAAACAAGGTTGGATGAGCACCGATTGGAAAAACGAAACCACAGATATTACTGCATTGCTCGATGCCGTTCTTCAGTACATTCCTGCTGCGCCAAAGCATGATGGCACTCCGCAGATGCTCATCACTTCGCTTGATTATTCTTCTTATGTGGGACGAATTGCCATAGGCAGAGTTTTACGGGGAAAACTCCGCGAGAATATGGCTATATCGCTTGTAAGGCGTGACGGTACAATTATTAAATCGCGCATTAAAGAATTGCTGGTATTTGAAGGATTGACACGCAAAAAAGTTACCGAAGTTCAGTCGGGTGAAATATGTGCGTTAGTTGGTTTGGAAAATTTTGAAATTGGCGATACGGTTGCCGATTTTGAAAATCCGGAAGGTTTAAAAACCATTGCTGTGGACGAACCAACTATGAGTATGTTGTTTACTATAAACACTTCGCCCTTTTTTGGTAAGGAAGGAAAGTATGTTACTTCGCGCCATTTGCGCGACCGTCTTTATAAAGAAATCGAAAAAAACCTTGCCTTGCGTGTTGAAGAAACCGGCTCGCCCGATTCGTACGTTGTTTATGGACGGGGAATTCTTCACCTGTCTATTCTAATTGAAACGATGCGAAGGGAAGGCTACGAATTGCAGGTGGGACAACCGCAGGTGCTAATCAAAGAAATTAACGGGGTAAAATGCGAGCCTGTTGAAGTTTTGATTGTTGATACTCCGGCTGAAGTTTCAGGAAAAGTTATTGAATATGTTACCCAACGTAAAGGCGAACTGTTAGTAATGGAACCAAAAGGTGATTTGCAGCACCTCGAATTTAATATTCCTGCGCGCGGTATTATCGGTTTACGTAATGCCGTGCTAACGGCAACAGCAGGCGAAGCCATCATGGCACACCGATTTAAAGCTTATGAGCAATGGAAAGGGCAGATCCCGGAACGCATCAATGGTGTTCTTATAGCTAAGGAAGCCGGTACTGCCACTGCATATTCAATTGATAAATTACAGGACCGCGGCAGCTTTTTTATTGATCCCGGTCAATTGGTTTATGGCGGGCAGGTTATTGGCGCACACATACGCCCCAGCGATCTCGTGGTAAATGTTTGCGAAGCAAAGAAACTTTCTAATGTGCGTGCTACCGGTACTGATGACGCAGCACGTATTACTCCTAAAATTAATTTTTCGCTCGAAGAAGCGATGGAGTATATCGAAAAAGATGAATATCTCGAAGTAACGCCAAAGGCAATCCGATTGCGTAAAATTTTTCTTGATGATAATGTGAGGAAGCGTATGGAGAAAAAAACTGAAGCCGCTGTTTAACTGTTGAATATTTTTTTCAATACACAACAGTTATTGTTCCTGTTTTCAGAAACGATTTATTGTTTTGCAGCTTACCCGAAATAAGATAAGCATAAACGCCTTCGGGCGCTTTTTTACCATTCGTCATTCCGTTCCACCCTCCCTGTTGAATAAAATTTACATCGCCCGACTGAAAAACAACATTTCCCCAGCGCGAAAATATTTTAACATCACATTCCTTAAGCCCGTGTGCGGGTAAAGCAAAATAATCGTTTTTACCATCACCATTAGGTGTAAAGCTGTTGGGTATAAAAATCTGGGGAGCGTCTTCAACCAAATACCCATTCGTAACGGTATCCATGCATCCGTACTCATCGGTAACAATCAGAGTTATCCAAACCGAATCCGTTTCATAATAAGTAAAAACAGGGCTTGTATCATTCGAGAAATTATTATCACCAAAATCCCATAACCATTGTTGCACAGGAGTACCTGTATAAATAAAATTAATGGGCGATTCAGAAAGTATTTCTAAAGGAATATTGGTAAATGATGCCGCAGGTTTTACTCCCGAATAAATTTGTGTAACCACCGTATCGGTAGCACAGCCTCCGTCAATATACAAAGTAACCGTAAAGGTACCTGTGCTGCTATAAGCATAAGACGGATTTTGTATAAACGATTGATCGGTATTGCTGAACGGGTCGCCAAAATCCCATTGCCATGTAACCGTGCCGTTATAATCGGTTACCCCCTGGAAATTTGTGGGTCCGTCAAGACAGCCTGTTTTATACCCGATTTGGTTGTTGGCTTTTTCCTCTCCGACAAAAATCTGCAGCGCGTCCTGGCATCCTGATCCATCTGTAACAACAGCAGTATAAAAGCCGGTTGCAAGATTCAATGCAGTTGCGCCTGTTTGTACCGGGCTGGTAAGCCATAAAAATGAAAAAGGCCCCACCCCCCCTGAATCAATAACTGTGGCAGTACCGTCAGCAAGCCCACAGGATGCATCAGTAACTCCAACGGGTAACAGCGTTACCATTTCAATTGCATTAATCTTCACATTTAAAAACGAAATGCAACCATTGGCATCAATAATTTTTACAAAATATATTCCGGGAGCAAGGTTTGTAGCTGTTGCAGTAAATTGCGGAGGAACAGAATTCCATAAATAGCTAAACGGTGCGACACCGGTGTTAATCGTAGCCGTAGCGCTCCCGTTATTCAAATTACAGGTTGCATCCACTACAGAAGATATAAATCCGTCAGGGCCATTTATGTTTTCAATAAAAGCCGTACCATTTTCGGTGCATCCCATGTTATCAGTTACTGTAACATTATAAACTCCTGCTGCTAAATTAGTGGCAGTAAAAGTTTGCTGAACCGGGGTGGTGTTCCACAAATAAGTATAGGGGCCTATTCCTCCCGCAACAAAAACTATTGCATTGCCATTATTATTATTACAATCGGCATTATTTGATGTGACCAATACCACTATGGCAGGAGGGCCGTTAATTGTTACGCTTAAAGAATCTTTGCATCCGCCCGCATCTGTAATAACTACCTGGTATGTACCCAGGCCAAGGCTGGTTGCCGTAGAAGTGGTTTGTACCGGGCTTGTATTCCATACATAATTCAAAGGTGGAATAACCCCGGTAACATTTACTGAGGCAGTTCCTGTATTTTGGTTTCCGCAATTAACATCGGTTGTTACAACAGTAATTCCCATTTGCCCGGCTGCAATTGCTACAGTGTTTTTGTTTTCACAGCCAAGAGCATCGGTAACGGTAACCGTATAGTTTCCAGGTACCAGTGAATTGATTACCGAAGTAGTTTGAGGAGGACTTGTTGACCACAAATAACTGAATGGAGAATTGCCGGTAACGGTAGCGGTAGCAGTACCCCCTATAGAGCCGTCACACGATACATCGGTTTTGGAAATTGAAATAACCGGCTTACCAATTAAGTCAATGGAAACGGTTGAAGAAGCAGTACAGCCGTTTGCATCTGTAACAGTAACCGTATAGTTTCCGGCAACTAATCCCGTTGCTGTAGCTGTGTTTTGAGGAGGTGATGTTGACCAAACATAACTATAGGGCGCTGTCCCTCCTGAACCGGAAGCGTTTGCCTGTCCGCTTCCCTGATTACCACAAACATCATCAAAAACAGATGTAGCTAATTGTGGCATGCCCGAAGCAATTATATTAAATGATTCGATTGAAGAACATCCGTTGACATCGGTAACAGTAAAATAATAATGCCCGGGTGTAAGGTTGGTTGCTGTAATACCATATTGGGGAGGAACGCTGTTCCATAAAAAACTGAATGGACCTGTTCCGCCTGTATAGCTGCCTGTAGCCGATCCGTTAATTCCATTACAATTCGCATTCTGAATTGAACTGATTGATGCAACCGGTGCGGTGAATGAAAATTGAAAAGTGATGCTTTTGTTAATTGCAATATCGTTATTGCAAAAATCGGATATAGTATTTCCATCAGTACCTGTTTTGGTTTTGACCGTATAAACTCCGGGAACAGAAAGAGGGCCGGTAAAACGAACCTTTATTGAATTACTGGTAAGCAAGCTGGCGTTAAGAATAGTAACCGATGCTGGTCCGGTAATAATAAAATCACTTCCATCGGCTGCAATGGAATTTGCATCAATATTCTCGGTAAAATAAATATTTACTTTGTCAGGACTGCAGGCTGGCACCACTGCTGTGCTATCAAGTCCCGGAGCATCGGTATCAAAAATAGTGGCCGAGCCGCTAAAGGTCAGTGTGTATCCTGATGAAGTAGAGGTAAAATTATTTACCATCAGCAAGTATGTTTCGCCAGCAGAAACTAATAAGGGTGAGCAAAAAGGCGGACCGTTGGCATTTACGCTTGTCCCTGTAAAACCTGCAGCAAGACCCGTTGTACCCGTTGTGGATGAATAGTTACACCTGACAGGTAAAGAAGTTCCCGATGCGATTCCTGTGCAACTATCGTTGGTAAAATTATAAATCAAAAAATCATAATCATCCGCAATGTTTGCAGGCGTAATGTCGAGATAAAGTGTGCCGGGATCTTTTATCTTAAATATATACCAGGATGAGTTGGTTTCGCCATTTACAAAGCAGGTAGAACCTCCGGGCTGTATTTCCTGGATATTACCATACCCGTTGAAATTTGAAGTTTGATTATAGGTATTGGAACAAACTGTAATCGCAGTAAAACAATCTTGGGGTGAAGATTGGCCAAAAACAAATCCGGGGATCAAAAAAAACAATAACAAAAGGTATATAACCACTTTTTCGAAAGGAAATACTTCCTTTTCGAAAAGAATGAGTTTATAAACCTTTTTTTTCATGGTAAATTAAAGAATTATATCAGTTGAAATAA
>JBIOHJ010000098.1:0-12506 GCA_044448905.1 Bacteroidia bacterium
AGGATAATAAAATAGATAAAACACTGCTGACCGATTATGATGACTTTCGCCCTACTAATACCGGGTTGTTTCCTTTCAAATCAAAAACAAAAATCAAGGCTGAAAAAATTATTAATATCAGCATTGATTATTCCAAAATAATAGTCAATGAAGAGTTGGAATTTCCATTTCACATTCCGCGCAGCTATGAGGAAATCCGCTAAATTGATTTTTTTCCTAAGCTTGTTTTTGTTGCCGGCTCCTTTTGCTTTTGCGCAAACCAAAAAAGATTTACAGCTCAAACGCGACAGAATTCAAAAGGAAATTAATGAGGCAAATAAGCAGCTTGAATTATTATCAAAAAGTAAAACGGTTAAGCTATCTCAACTTGATGCATTAAAGAAGAAAATACGCCTCCGTAAAGAACTTATCAATACTGTTAATTCAGAAATAAGCAGCCTTGGAAATGAAATTGAAAAAACGGGTGCTGAAATTAAATCACGTGAAGAAGAAATGATCAGGTTAAAAAACAGTTACGCTAATATGATTCGTTTTGCTTATAAAAACCAGGATCGTTACCAGCGCCTGATGTTCATTTTTGCTTCAGCTGATTTTAACCAGGCATATAAACGGATAAAATACCTGCAGCAAATTAATGAATTCCGCAGAGGGCAGGCTGCAAAAATTGATTCTGCCCAAAATCAGCTTGCCCGTAAAAGATCAGACCTTGAAGTTCAGAAAAATGAAAAGACCGTGCTTAGAAATACTGAAGTGCGTGAGAAGCAAAACCTTGACCAGGAAAAAAAAGAACAGGATAAACTGATAGCAAAACTTCAGGACCGTGAGAAAACGCTGAAGCAGGAACTTGCCGAAAAACAAAAAGCTAAAGCAAAATTGGAACGTGCCCTTGAAGCCCTCATTCGCAAGGAAATTGAAGCGGCAAAAAAGAAAGCTGTTGCATCGGGAAAGAAAAATGTAACTTCTAAAAATGTTTTTTCGCTTACTCCCGAAGCGCAAAAGCTATCGGCTAATTTTTCCGGAAATAAAGGTTCGCTTCCCTGGCCCGTTGAATCGGGCGCAATTACCGAATATTTCGGAGAGCATGCTCATCCCACATTAAAAGGTGTGAAAATAAAAAATGATGGTGTTGACATACAGGCTTCAAAAGGAAGCTCTGCCCGCTCGGTTTTCCAGGGTGAAGTTACCGGCATGGTGGATTTGCCCGGTGGCTCTGCTATTATTATCCGTCATGGCGAATATTTTTCGGTGTATGCAAACCTCAACCAGATTTTTGTAAAAAAAGGCGACCCGGTTTCGACTAAGCAAAAAATCGGTATGCTTGGCGAAAATGATGAAGGCGATAAAGCCGAAATTAATTTCCAGATCTGGAAAGGATTTAATAAGCTTGATCCGCAACTCTGGCTGGCAAGAAAATGATATTTCAATTATAGTTTTATTTGTAGCTTTGTCCTCCATTAAATAAAACAATCATGTTAAACAACATTCTTCTCTGGAGTCCGGGCGCGGGCGAAATTATTTTAATTGTTTTAGTTGTATTGCTTCTATTCGGAGGAAAAAAAATCCCCGAACTCATGCGGGGTCTTGGTAAAGGTATGCGCGAATTTAAAGATGCATCATCGGGAATTGAAAAAGACGATGATAAAAAGGAACTAAAAAAGCCGGAGTAATTTTATTTGATATTTATTTGAAGCATCCGTCAGCTGACAGATGCTTTTTTTATTGATTTTTGCCTTTATTTGTCTCTCTGATAAGCTTTCGGTGAAAAGAAAACCCGCCATAAAAAAGGAGACCGCAAAAAAGCCGGTTCAGGAAGTTGCTTCTTTCGAAAATCAAATCAGCCAGCCTTCCAGGCTGAAAAACTTTATGGTGATTGTTATGGCTGTTTTTTCATTTTTTCTTTATGCAAATACATTAACACATAATTACACCGTAGATGACGGAACGGTGATGCAAAATAATAAGATTGTAAAAAAAGGAATCGGTGCCATTCCCGAAATTTTTACAACGCGTTACCGGCAGGGATTCTGGGAACGAAAAGAAAATCTTTACCGCCCGCTTTCTTTGGCAATGTTTGCCATCGAATGGCAGTTGGCACCCGAAAAACCAATCATCGGTCATGCAGTAAATGTTTTCCTGTACATGCTGACCGGGGTTTTACTGTTTTTAACTCTTGTAAAATTACTGCCGCAAAAGAACCTGGTCATCCCTTTTATAACATCACTTTTATTTATTGCGCATCCCATCCACACCGAAGTAATAGCTAATATTAAAAGCCGCGATGAAATATTATGCCTGCTTTTTATTATTGCTTCGGTAAATTCTTTAATCACATATATTAATTCGAGCCGCTTTATTGCAATCGTTTTATCATTGGTTTTCTTTTTACTTGCTTTATTATCAAAAGAAACTGCCATTACGTTTGTTGCAATTGTTCCTTTGATAATTTATTTTTTTACATCCGTAAAAATCAAAAAAGGAATTGGTGTTGCTGCTTGTTTTGCCGGACTTGTGGGATTATATCTTTTAATTCGAGCGTCCGTGCTTGACGGCCTTGGTAATGATACCGAATTACAATTGGTAAACAATTCTCTGATTGCTGCGCCTGATTTTATTACACGGTTTGCTTCGGCCATGAATGTGATGGGAAAATATTTATTCCTTTTGTTTATTCCGCATCCGCTAGTATTTGACTACTCATACAACCAGGTACAGAACGTTCCGATATCCGATATTAAATCTTTATTATCAATCTCCATCTATCTTGCGTTATTCATTTATGCTATTAAAACTTTTCGAAAGAAAAATTTTAAATCTTTTGGCATTCTTTTTTTTCTTGTTACCATTTCGCTTGTTGCTAATATTTTTTTCCTCATTGAATCTACTATTGCAGAACGGTTTTTGTACATTCCTTCATTGGGGTTTTGCCTTGCGGTTGCTGTTCTGCTTGCTGAGATCTTTAAAGCAGATGTTTTAAAAAAATCAGCCGTTACGTTTTCGCAGCTTTTAAAAAATAATAAACCGGTTTTCGTTTTAACATTTATTATTCTTGTTTTATTTTCTTCCAAAACCATCAGCCGCAATTTTAACTGGAAGGATAACCTGACTTTGCTTGCGCACGATGTAAAACTTTCACCCGAAAGCGCACGCATCCGTTATGCTTACGGCAGCGCCATCCTGATTGAGCAGGCATTAAAAGAAAAAGATGCCACAAAAAAATCGACCCTGCTCGATAAGGCAATAGTTCAATTGGAGAAAGGGGTTGAGATTCTTGATACATATGCCGATGCCTTTTACCATCTCGGGCTTGCATACAAAGAAAAAGAAGATTACATAAAAGCCGTTTATAATTTTGAACAAGCCCGCAAGCATAAAACATTTACTGAGGCTGATTTTTTTATAGGTGCAGGAATTGCATATTATGGTGCCGGAAAAATTGATGAGGCTATTGCCGATATGAAAAAAGCCGTTGAGATGAGTCCCGAATCGTATGATGCGTATAACAACCTCGGCTTATATTATAATGATATAAACGAATTTGAAAAAGCAATCGCTGCTATGCAAAAAGCTATTGCGATAAAACCTGATTTTGAAAAAGCAATTTATAATATCGGAAATGTTTATGCAAAAAAGGGCGATTACAATAAAGCAATTGAGTTTTATAATAAAGCTGTTGTAATAAATCCAAAATATGAAGACGCTTACAATAACATAGGGAACAGTTATGCAGCAATGAAAGATTATGAGCACGCAATAAAATATTTTTTGAAAGTCATGGAACTGAATCCAAACAATCAGAAAGTGTTAAATAATATCGGGGTTACTTATAAAATTCTTGGCGATAATGTGAATGGTGATAAATATCTTGAGATGGCTAAAAATGTTCAGGCAAACTAATATTTGTTTTTTTTTAATATTGTTTTTCTTTGGCTCTTGTAAAACAGAACCTGAAGAAAAGGCCTCCCCGGTATATTTTGACCTGAAATCTTTTTTTGAAAACGAAGCTGACAAAATGCAGCATCAGAATTTTTCTTTGCGTAAAACTATTTTATCCGGTGACACAACCGAAAGCCATTTAATTGATTCGGTTAGCTGGATAAATGAGTTCAAATCTTTTATAGAGTGCGACATTAACCGCAAGGCATGGATAAATTCATACCGGGTTGATTCCGTTATTAAGTCAAGTAGAACTTTAGTAAAATATTCTGCAAAAGATTCAACACTTGATATTTCAACTGTTCAAATTATTTTTCAGGCTAACGTTCCTGTTTCCATCCAAGTTGTGAAAAAAAACGATAAGCAGTTTTATGCGCATTTCAATTACCTTCATTATGTTCCCGAAAAATATTTCATAATTGATAACTGGCAAAAAATTAACTTTGCTTCGACCATTCATATAAAGATTGAAGGAGAAATTATAAAAAAATAATTTACAAGCATGAACCCCATAGCAACCATTGCTTTGTTAACCGGAATATGGCGCGCTGCTTTAACGCTTCCCAGCGGTGAACTGCCGTTTAATTTTGAATTACAGGAAAACGAAAGTTTTTATATAATTACCATCATGAATGGTGAAGAACGGATAAAAGCCGATGAGATCAGAATTAAAGATGACTCGTTATTCCTGCGCCTGCCGGTTTTTGATTCTGAAATAAAAGTAAAATTCACCGAGCGCGAAATGAAAGGTGTGTGGATAAACTATTCGCGGAAAACAAATCAAGGTATTCCGTTTAAAGCCGAATTCGGGCTGAAACACCGTTTTATGACTTCTTCGGAGAAAACGTATAAGAACATTTCGGGAAGATGGGAAGCATGGTTCAGCCCCGGCACAAAAGATTCTTCGCTTGCCATCGGAATTTTTAATCAAAACGCTAAAGAAGTTACCGGAACATTTTTAACATCATCGGGCGATTACCGTTACCTGCAGGGTGTAACCGAGGGTGATAGCTTATTCCTTTCGTGCTTTGACGGCTCGCATGCTTTTCTTTTTAAATCAAAAATAACGGGTGATGAGAACGAACAGATGAAAGGCGTCTATCTTTCGGGCAATCATTGGAAAGAAGACTGGGTTGCAAAACGGAATGACAATATTGAATTGCCCAATCCCGACTCGTTAACTTTTTTAAAACCTGAATATAAAAATTTTAATTTTTCGTTTGCCGGTTTCGACAGCAGCATTGTTAAACTTTCTGATAAAAAATTCACGAACAAAGTAAAGGTGACACAAATTATGGGTTCATGGTGCCCCAACTGCCTTGACGAAACGGCCTATCTTGCCGGTTACTACAAAAAAAATAATGCGCGGGGTGTTGAAATAATAGGTATTGCTTTTGAAAAAACCAGCGATTTTCAAAAAGCGGTTTCTAATGTGCAGCGGTTAAAAGACCGTTACGGAATTAAATATACGCTGCTGCTTGCGGGCAACCGCGATAATGTTGCTACTGCTTTGCCCATGATAAACCGCATTATGGGATATCCCACCACCATTTTTATTGATAAGAAAAATAACGTGCGTAAAATTCATACCGGCTTTAGCGGCCCGGCTACGGGTATCTACTACGAAAAATTTAAAGACGATTTTGAGGCTTTTATGGATAAACTGCTGGCGGAGTAACTAACCTGACGGGTCAGTGAAGCTCCCGTCAGGTTATAATTTGTCACCTGACAGGGGCGCGAAATGGCGCGACCTGCCAGGTGAAATGATATAGTGAAACCTCAAAATTAAATGTTTCAAATAATTGCTAAATCCAATTATTTTTCTTTTATTTTACACTATAAACAATTAAATAAGTGTATCATGAAAAAAATTCTATTGTTATCCGCAATCGTTTTTAATTCATTCTTTACATTTTCTCAAGCAGAAGAAGATGAAAATGATAATAAATTAAACGGTATCAGGTTTGGTTATCAGCATTCAAACCTTTTGAACAATGATGAAGATGCAGCAAATAATTTAGACAGATTTTATATCGGGTTTACAAGACAAAAAAAATTATCACCATTGTTCAGGTTAGAAACAGGATTGGAGTATATGATTGCCGGTGCCATGATTACGGAAGATTCAAAATTGGAGCTTCATTATATCACTATTCCGCTTCAGGCACACCTTAAAATAGGGCCATTTTTAGGTACAGCCGGTTTAAATGCACTCTTTAAAGTTGCACAAAAGATGACTTTTGGAGGAACAAAGATAGAAGTGACGGATGAAAACAAGGCTACTTTTATGGATTGTACGGCTGATGTTGGCCTCGGGTTTAAAATTTTGATGATTACGCTTGAAGCTCGTTATTACTATGGCCTTGTAGATATTAAAGACGGCTGGCACAATAATTACTATCAGCTTGGATTGAAAGTAAGTTTTTGATTTAAGCACTTGATTATGTTATAAATTTATGTTTTTAATAGAGAATAAATCTGGTGAAAAGAGTAACTAACCTGACGGGGCAGCGAAGCCCCCGTCAGGTTATCAATTTGTCACCTGACAGGGGCGCGAAATGGCGCGACCTGTCAGGTTAAATTAATTTTAGCCAAGAGTTATTTTTTTTTCAGAATGTCATTGGCAATATCCAACCAGGCAGTTGGCCCACCAGCAACATATCCTGTACTTCCTAATTGTTCGAAACTGATTTTCCCGTCATTTTTAGTTGCCTTAACAAGCCAGATTGTTGGAAAACCCCGGACTCCGAAAAATTGTTGCAACTGGCTATTTTGTGCCTGTAATTCAGGGGATATGGGAGTTCGCTTTGGAAAATCTAATTCAACAAGAACTACATTCTTGGTTGCCCAGGTTGCAAATTCCTGTTTTTTAAAAACTTCGTTCTGTAAACGTTTGCACCAGCCACACCAGTCGCTTCCTGTGAAAAAAAGCATCAATGGCCTTTTGGTTTTCTTTGAAATTTCAATTGCTTTGTCAAGGTTATTGTTCCAAACCAATTCCTGCGCCTCCACAGCACAGGAACCCGCAACAAGTAAAAATAACAGAAGTATTTTTTTCATGATTTTTCTTTATAAAATTTCTTTTAAGCTTTATGTTATGCGCAGTTTTGCTGTTCATTCTTTCACAACTTTTCCTTTCTTAATTACACCGTTTTTATTTCTCACCTCGTAAAGATAAATTCCTTTTGCAAATTGCTCTGTGTTTAAACTGATTGAGTTTGTGAATTTCTGTTGCAATAATTTTCTTGAAGTAATATCGTAAAGAATAATTTCTCCATTTTGATTTGTTCCTTTTATTGAGAGGAAAGAGGAAAAAGGATTTGGATAAGGACTTTGAAAAAATTCGTTTGAATATTCTTCTGAAATTCCTGTGGTTGAATTTAGTTTAGCAAGAAATATATCCGTATAAAAAACATTATTTAATATTATTGAACCAAAAGTTATAGATGGATTTTGAAAATCACCAGTGACATAAATATTATTAGTTGCATCAGTGGTTATGGAATGCGGAATGCCAAAGCCACCTAAAGCAGTTGCAGTCCAAAGTGCATTTCCATTATTATCATACTTGACAACGAACATTTGCCAGTTACCATTGTTAATTATAGTAAACGAGCCAAAAGTTATTGAAGGACTTTGAAAATGTCCTGAAACATAAATATCACCCGAATAATCGGAAGTAACAGAATAACCTTGGTCAAAATCAGTTCCTCCTGCATCGTGAGCCCACATAGCATTACCATTTGCATCATATTTCACAATGAACATATCATTGTAAGGCCCTGGTCCGACATGGTTATGCAATACAATGTTATCAAACCAAATTGAGTCTCCGCCAAAGTAACCCGTTACAAATAAGTTCCCTGAATTATCAGTAGTAACAGAATTACCAACAGTCATTCCATTACTTGATGATTCTCCTGCTGCTCTTGCCCATAATAGATTACCACTGCTGTCATATTTTACAATAAATAAATTCGCTGTATTTACATATGGATTAAACAAAGTATCATTTCCAAAAACCAGTGTGTCACTTGCAAAAGAACCTACAGAGTAAATATTGTTAAAAGCATCAATAGTAATTGAATTAGGAACATCCTGTTGTTCACCTCCTGCGCCTTTGAGCCAAAGCAAATTGCCACTGCTGTCATATTTGACAATAAAAATATCATACTCGCCTGCGCTGTCATTGTACAATGTGGTCGTACCAAAAGTAATTGAATCACTGTCAAAGCATCCTGCCATATAAATATTTCCCCAGGCATCGGTTGCAACAGTATTGGAAAAACTATTATCGTTGCTAGATGAACTTTTTACCCAATGTAAGTTTCCTGTCGAATCATATTTCACAAGCAAAGCATGATAGTAATTGTTAGGATTTGTCAAGAAAACAGAATCCAATGTTAAAGTAGCACTTCTAAAATACCCTGCTGCATATACATTGTTTGCACTATCGGTTACTACCCCATTTATTCCATCAAATTGGTTACCTGATGCGCTTCTTGCCCAAAGTGCGTTTCCATTATTGTTGTATTTTGTAATATATAAGTCACTACTGCCAAGCGTGCTATTTGTCAGAGTTATTGTATCAAATACAAGTGTTGGACTATTAAAGCGACCTCCAATTATAACATTTCCGCTTCGGTCAGTCTTTATAGTGCGTGAATGGTCAAATTGAGGCCCTCCTGCACTTTTTGCCCAAACCCAATTTAGCGCTTGAGAATTCGCTTGAACAAAATTCAAGAGAAAAACAAGTGTGATTAAGCAACCAAGTTTATTCATTACACCAAAGATAGTTGAATAAATGATCCTTTTATCCATGCCTTTTCACTCCCGCCATTTCTTTATATGCATCCAATTGAATCCTCAGTGTTTCAATTTCTTTTTTCAGCATATCATTTTCGGTTTGTAATGGGTTGAGGCATATGGCGGAAACTCAGCCGGAAGCTGCATAAAAAGTGAAAAAACGGAAACAGGTTTATTGCTTCATCAATTTCTTCACTGTTTTTTCGTTACCATCATCCGTCAGCAGGCTGACAAAATAAACCCCTTTTGAAAGACGGCTGATGTTAATTTTAGTTTCCAGTTTATTGTTTACCGTTTGGAGTTGTTTAGTAAAAAGCTTTCTTCCACTTACATCAGTAACAGACAGATTAATTTTTTTATTAACCGGAAACTGTAAACTGCAAACTATAAACTCACTTGCCGGATTGGGATAAACCGTAAACTCTAAACCCGAAACCGGAAATTCCAAGCCACCCGTTGTGCTATCCTCAGGATGATATTCCCAAAAATCTTTTTTCATCACACCTGAGGTAACGCCATCCCAACCCGTACCCGTATAACCGAGGCTGCCGATAGAAAACTGAGAAGCTTCTTCGCGGTTGCCTCCGCCAAAATTTGCCATTTGCAGCCAGGAATTGTTTACCGGATCGTATTGCCAGAAATCATAAAAATAACCGCCAATACCCGAGCCCATTCCTATATACCCGAAGTTGCCAATGGCAAAACCGGTTGCTTCGCGCCTTGCTGTGCCCGGGAAGTTTGCTTTTTGCGACCATGTATTTGTAGGCTGATCCCATTCCCATAAATCAGTCAGGCCAACAGATGTTGCCGATTGCCCTGTTCCCACATATCCTTTATTTCCGATTGCAAACCCCGTTGCATAATGCCGGGCATCTCCCGGAAGGTTTGCTTTTTGCAGCCAGGTATTATTCAACGGATCGTATTCCCACAAATCATCCAATGAAGAAGCAAAAAGCCCCGTAGTAATATAACCTTTGCCGTTAATAGCAAAAGCTACCGCAGCCTGTCTTGCACTGCCCGCAAAATTTGCCATTTGTGTCCACACATTCAGTAAGGGATCAAACTGCCAGAAATCAATTCCGCTTGGCGCGGATAGTACATATCCGAAATTATCAATGCTGAAAGAGCATGCTTCCACGATGGGGCTTCCGCCATAATTGGCTTTTTGCATCCACGTATTAGTTACGGGATCGTATTCCCATACATCAGTTGAATAAGTCGGGTTAATAAAACCCGTGCCTATATATCCTTTGCTGCCAACAGAAAAACCGGTGGCATCAGCACGCGGTGTTCCGCCAAAATCGGCTTTCTGTGTCCAGTAGTCAGCTTTCAGAAATAAAGGTGAAAGTGAAACAGTAATGACAATTAAAGCTATAATTTTTTTCATGAATAAATTCAGGTTATCAAATGATGTAAATCTTTTTGGATGCTATTTTTTTTCCGTCATTAAAAATCAAAATTAAATATTCACCGCTTTTCAAATTATTTCTTTTTATTTCAAACTGATGAGAATTAATTTTCTGAACATAAAGTTCTTTACCTGTTATATTATAAATTTTGAATTGCGTATCGTGCCCCGTTTGAAGTAGGAATGAATTCAAATTTACAGTCGCAGTTGAAGAAAACGGATTCGGATAAACAGTAAAATCGGAATTTGATAAGCCGAAATCTTCAATACCCAATGTGCTGTCCGGATGATATTCCCAAAAATCGCTTCTGAAATTTATTCCGTCCCAGCCGGTGCCAAGGAATCCTGAATTGCCAATGTTGAAACTTACATTCTCAACTCTTACACCACCCATGTAATTTGCAACCTGCGTCCAGGTATCGGTTGCGGGATCATACCGGTACATATCACTTTGCAGTGCGGGGATATATCCGGTTCCCATATACCCGGAATTACCAATAGAGAACCCGGTTCCTTCAAAACGCGGTGCCGCTGGAAAATTTGCTTTCTGCGCCCAGCTGTCGTTAATCTGATCCCACTGCCAAAAATCATTAAGGCTTCCGGTAGCCGAACTGGTACCGGTGCCTATATACCCGTAATTACCTATCGCAAAACCTGCCGCATAGTGACGAGCGGGACCAGTGAGGTTAGCTTTTTGTGTCCACATATTTAAAACGGGGTCATATTCCCACAAATCATTCATTGAAGCTCCTAAAGATGACGATGCCCCGCTGCAGATATATCCCTTGCCGTTAATAGTCCATGAAACAGCAGCCTGCCTTGCGCCACCCAAAAAACTTGCTTTTTGTGTCCATATATTTGTAACGGGGCTAAAACCCCAGAAATCAACTCCGCTTGGAGCAGGCAAGACATAACCCAGGCTGTCAATTACAAATGCTGACGCTTCCACAATGGGTGCGCCTCCATAATCAGCTTTCTGCAACCACGAATTGGTCGAGGGATTGTATTCATACCAGTCTTTTGTATAACCGGCAACATAACCCGTGCCTATATATCCTTTAGTACCGATTGCAAAACCTGTTGCATCTGCCCTGCCCTGTCCCGGCAAATCGGCTTTTTGTGTCCAGTAATTTGCGCGGGAAGAAAAACTAACTGCAAACAGGGCAGCCAGGAAATAAAGTATCTTTTTCATAGTGTTAAATTTTTTTGAAAGATAAGAAATGTTTTAAAATTAAATCTTTTAAGAATAAAGCATACCCATTAAGTTTTTATTTTCACACAAAATTGTTTACTGCTTGGAACAATCCTCACCATCCAAAAAAATAAAAATTCTTTTCCTGACCCGCTGGTATCCCAACAAAACCAATATTCAGCTGGCAGTTTTTATTCAGAAGCATGCTGCTGCAGTTGCGCGCTTTTGTGATGTGTCAGTGTTGAATGTTACAGCAGTTTCCGAACAAAAAGATACTTATGAAATTGTACAAACCGGGCAGAGGGGATTTGTTGAGGTAATTGTTTATTACCGCGCTATAAAAAAATTTTTCTCACCGCTTGATAGAGTTTTAAACCTTTTGCGTTATTTGATTGCGCACAATAAAGGGATGAACCTGATCAGAAATAAATTCGGGAAGCAGGATATTACTCATGCTTATATTTTTATCCGTCCGGCTGTGATGGCATGGTGGATGAAAATAATGAATGGTATTCCATATGTAATTTCAGAACAATGGAGCGGTTATGCAACAGGCAAATTTGAAAAGCGGAGTTTTATTGATAAAGCTATTACCAGGTTTGCTGCACGTAAAGCAGAAACCATTACTACCGTTTCTGATTTTTTAAAAACCCGCATGCGACAAAATAAAATCGAAGGCAATTATCATGTTATTCCAAATGTGATAGAAAGCAATTTGGTAATTTCCAATGAAAAAAAAGATACTGTTATTAAAATTCTTACCGTTGCCGATTTGGTTGATGAAATAAAAAACATAAGCGGCACAATAAAAGCCATTGCGGAAATAGTAAAAAGCCAACCGCTAATAAAATTTGATATTGTTGGCGGAGGGCACGATCGCGAAAAACTTGAAATGCTTGCAAAAGATTTGTCTGTTCTTAATAAAAACATTTTTTTTCATGGTATGAAAACCAATGAACAGGTTTACGAATATTTGAAAGAATGTGATTTTTTAATAATGAACAGCCGTTTCGAAACCTTTTCGTCAATTTGTGCCGAAGCAATGAGCTGCGGCAAACCTGTAATTGCAACCCGTTGCGGAGGGCCCGAGGAATTTGTAATTCCGGAAACAGGAATGTTGATTTCACCTGATACCCCTGCTGAATTAATAGCAGCAATAAAAAATAT
>JBIOHJ010000099.1:0-11783 GCA_044448905.1 Bacteroidia bacterium
ACTTATATTAATGACCAAATACCTGAACCAAAAAATAACCCGGTCAGCAGTCATCGTTTTTATTTTGCTTACTGCACACGTGCAGGCTCAAAAAGGAAAAAAGGTATTTATCAAACCTGAACCTGTTACATTTACCCGTAAAGAATATTCAAAGATTATTGACAGCTTAAGTAATGATATAATCGGGTACCGAGCAGACTGGGAAAAAGCACAATCCATAATTCAGAGCAGGGATTCGGCTTTGGCTGAAACCAAATTACAAATGCTGAAAATGCAGGATTCGGTCAATGACCTGCAGGCAAATAATTCGGAAGTAATAAACCGGAACCGGAAGCTCGATCAAAGCAACCGCATACTTATTATTTTTAACTCAGTTGTCGGAATTCTTTTACTTACTACGCTGATCTGGTTTTTAAGAAATATAGGACGCAAAAAAACGTCTAAGCCTAAAACGGTTATACCTTTTGAAGCAACAAGTACAACAGTATTAAACCAAGCTCCGGCAACACAAAACAATAATCATCTTCATTTCGAAAATAAGCTTCAGCAATTGGAACGATTGGGCAAGCTAAAAGAAAAAGGAGTTTTAAATGATGAGGAATTTAATTTTCAGAAGCAGCAGATTTTGAGCGGAGGGTGAAGAATAATTATGAACTATGAATTATGAATTGTGAATCCTGCCTTGGGCGGGACAAGTTATAAATGGCAGATGCAGGTAAGGTAAATACGGAGATTAAGAACGGTATTGCTACTGTAATTTTTTCGCATCCGCAAAGTAATTCACTGCCGGGCGAATTGTTGCGAAAGCTGGCTGATGAAATTACACTTGCAGGAAATAATAACGAAGTAAAAGTAATTGTACTGAAAAGCGAAGGCAACAAAACTTTTTGCGCTGGCGCTTCTTTTGATGAACTGGTTTTGATTGATACGATTGAAAAAGGAAAAGAATTTTTTTCGGGGTTCGCTGCCGTTATTAATGCAATCCGCAAAGCACCCAAATTTGTAATTGCCGCTGTGCAGGGAAAAGCGGTTGGTGGCGGAGTGGGTATTGCCGCAGCAGCCGATTATGCATTGGCGCACGAAAGCGCTTCGGTTAAATTAAGCGAGCTTGCTGTAGGCATTGGCCCGTTTGTGGTAGGCCCGGCTGTTGAACGAAAAATGGGAAAAGCCGCTTTTACTTTTCTTACCATTAATGCCACGCAATGGAAAGACGCTGCATGGGCATGTGGAAAAGGCTTGTATGCCGATGTGGTTTCCACGCATGAAGAATTGAACAAGGCAGTTTACGATTTGGCTGAACGTTTATCAAAAAGCAACCCCGAAGCAATGAGAATGTTAAAAAATATTTTTTGGGAAGGAACTGATAACCGGGATACCCTTTTAGCGGAACGGGCTGAGATGAGCGGCAGGCTTGTGCTTTCGGATTTTACAAAACAGGCTATTGAAAAGTTTAAGAGCAAAGGGTGATAAGTTTTTCTCTTATTTCTAAGGTGAACCAACGATTTAGTTTAAGACAAAACATTCAATACATTTGCCCCCGAATTTTCATAACACTTGCCTCACACAAATAAATTAAGCAAACTTTCGGCTGCCGGATTGCTGGTAACGCTTGGCATTATTTATGGCGACATAGGTACTTCGCCACTGTATGTAATGAAAGCGATTATTGGCAAAAGTGTAATTAACGAGCAACTGGTTCTTGGCGGGCTTTCGTGTGTTTTCTGGACGCTTAGCTTACAAACCACTTTCAAGTATGTTTACCTGATGCTCAAAGCCGATAACAAAGGTGAGGGCGGTGTGTTTTCGCTTTATGCTTTAGTAAGGCGCACAAAATTAAAGTGGCTTGCTTTTCCAGCCATATTAGGCGGAAGCGCTTTGCTGGCTGACGGGATAATTACTCCTTCCATTTCGGTTTCATCGGCAGTAGAAGGATTGCGATATTTTAGCCCCTATCTTCCGATAACAGCCATTTCGGTTACAATTTTATTCCTGCTTTTTTTCATCCAGCAATTCGGAACTTCGTTTGTCGGAAAATTTTTTGGCCCCATCATGATGGTTTGGTTTTCGATGCTCGGAATTCTCGGAATAGGTGCCGCATGGGGAAATTTTGAAGTGTTCAAAGCCGTTAATCCGTATTACGCATATAACCTGCTGGTTAATTACCCGCACGGTTTCTGGCTGCTTGGCGCGGTTTTTCTTTGCACTACGGGAGCCGAAGCGCTGTATTCGGATTTGGGGCATTGCGGGAAAAAAAATATACGGGTAAGCTGGATATTTGTCAAAATATGTTTGCTGCTTAACTATTTCGGACAGGGTGCATGGCTTATGCAGTCGGCAGGAAATAAATTAGACGGACAAAATCCGTTTTACTCCATTATGCCGCAATGGTTTTTATTTTCAGGAATCATTATCGCAACGGGCGCGGCAATTGTGGCGAGCCAGGCTTTAATCAGCGCTTCGTTTACACTGATTAACGAAGCCGTGAGGCTTAACTTCGGTCCCAAGCTTAAAATAGTTTATCCTACTGAATTGCGCGGGCAATTGTATGTTCCTACTGTAAACTGGGTGTTGTGCGCGGGTTGCATTGGTATTGTTTTATATTTCCAGGAATCGGAAAGGATGGGCGCTGCTTATGGCTTGTCTATTATACTCGCCATGATGTGCGATACGCTTTTGTTTTCGTACTTTTTGTTTCTTAAGAGAACCCCGTTTTATGTCATCATCATGTTCCTGACGGTATTCCTAATAGCCGAAAATTCGTTCCTTGTTGCCAACCTGAATAAATTTATACATGGCGGCTGGGTAACGCTTCTCATTTCGGGCTTTCTTGCAGCCAATATGTATGCATGGTACTATGCCCGTAAAATAAGAAACCGGCTGGTTGAGTTTGTTAAGCTGGATGATTACTTAGGATTGATTACCGAATTGAGTAACGATACTTCGGTGCCGAAATATGCCACGCATCTTGTTTACCTTACCAGCGCGAACAGGCGCGATGAGGTGGAATCGAAAGTTATTTATTCCATTCTGCAAAAACAGCCCAAGCGTGCCGATATCTACTGGTTTGTACATGTAGACGTGGTGGATGCCCCTTATACGATGGAATATAAGGTGCAGGAATTAGTAAACGATAAAGTTATTCATGTTGATTTCCGGTTGGGGTTCAGGGTAGAACAACGCATCAATGTAATGTTCCGGCAGGTAGTGCAGGACTTGGTCGCGAAAGGTGAAGTAGATATAAGAAGCCGTTACGATTCGCTGAGCAGAAGCAACCTGATTGGTGATTTCAGGTTTGTGGTAATTGAAAAACATATTTCGAACGAAAACGTTTTTGGCGTAGTCGAAAAAATTGTTCTGGAAATATATGCTTTCCTTAAACTATTCGGTTTGCCCGAAGAAAAAGCCTTTGGTCTTGATACCAGCCTGGTAACAATTGAAAAAGTTCCGCTTGTTGTTAACCCGGTAGGAAAAATAGATTTGAAGAGAATTCAATGACGCAGGCTTTATTGCCCGCCACCATACATTTTTTTCATTTCTTCTTTGGTCATCATTTTATAATCAGCCGGAATCTCAAATATTTTTTCATCAACCTTTTCTTTACCTACCGATTTAGCAACCATCTTCATTGTCATAGGCCCCTGTTTCATTTGGTATTCCATTAAGAACCCATTTAAACCTTTATAACGTTCTTCCCACTGGCTTTTGTTTTCAATATCGTTTGTGTAAAATACATCAAACGAACCATCCTCTGTTGTGATAACTGCTTTTTTGCAAACATAGCCGGCAATGGTTTTAGTTTCATCGGTTAATTTTACCTGGGGGTCTTTAATACCTTTTTTTTCTTTTTCCTCTTTCATATCCTGCTCCGTCATCTTAGTAGCTGTTTTGCTTCCCATCATATCCATTAGTGTCGTGCTTGTTTTTTCCTTACCATCAAAAATCATAATCATGCTCATTCCCATTCCCATTGCCATGTCAAGTCGCGATTGGGTGCCCTTAAACTGAATACTTGATTCTGTTGGCATCATCGCCAGCTGCTCATCAGGAATATCGGCATCGGGATAGGAAATTTCATAAACTACTTTTCCTTCATTAATTTTTTGCGCATTTAATACTGCAGAATTAATTGTTGCGAAGCATATCAGCAATAAAATAATTTTAATTTTTTTCATGGGTTAAATGTTTGTTATTTGTTTTTGTAAAAATAGATATTTTATAATTATCGCTCATTAATCTGGCGCTGTTAATCAGTTTGTCCTTAATTTTACGGGATGGCATATAACAACCTGCAACATTTTATACAAGCGCTCGAATCGCAGGGCGAGCTGGTTCGCATTAAAGAGTATGTAAATCCTGTTCTCGAAATTGCCGAAATTACCGACAGGGTTTCAAAAAATTATGGCCATGCTTTGCTGTTCGAAAATACCGGAACTGCTTTTCCCTTGCTCATTAACAGCATGGGTACCGAGAAACGGATGGCGATGGCTTTGGGTGTTGAAAAGTTAGATGATATTGCTGCAGATATTGAGAATTTATTTAAAAAAATAACCTCTCCCAAAAACAACCTGTTCGATAAATTAAAGCTGCTTCCGCAGCTTGGTGAAATTGCTTCGTGGATGCCCAAAATAATTTCAGGCAGAGGGCAATGCCAGCAGGTGGTTATGGATACACCTGACGTTACAAAATTCCCGGTTCTTAAATGCTGGCCTGAGGACGGGGGACCTTTTTTAACTCTCCCGGTCATCCAGACAATTGATCCGCATACGGGCATACGCAACGTTGGCTTATACCGTATGCAGGTTTTTTCACCGGCACTTACCGCTATGCACTGGCACAGGCATAAAGTTTCGGCACGTCATTTTAATGAATACAAGAAGCTTGGTAAAAAAATGCCTGTTGCGATTTCACTCGGTGGTGACCCGGTGTATTCGTATGCGGCAACAGCCCCGCTGCCTGACGGAGTGGATGAATTTATGTTAGCTGGTTTTATCCGGAAAAAGAAAGTGGAGCTGGTTCAGTGCTTAACACTGCGTAAAGAGATTTACGGTATTGACATGCAGGTGCCTGCTGATTCGGAAATTATTATTGAAGGATATATTGATCCTGATGAAGAATATATCTTAGAGGGACCTTTCGGTGATCATACCGGTTATTATTCGCTGGCCGATTACTACCCGCGCTTTCATATTACATGCATAACGCACAGGAAAGATGCCATTTATCCTGCAACCATTGTTGGAATTCCTCCACAGGAAGATGCCTGGATAGGAAAAGCAACCGAAAGAATTTTCCTGGCTCCTATTAAAATGACACTGGTTCCCGAAATTGTTGATATGGTGTTACCCGTTGAAGGTGTTTTCCATAATCTTGTTATCGTAAAAATTAAAAAAGATTACCCGGGACAGGCTGTTAAAGTGATGCATTCGCTATGGGGAGCCGGGCAGATGATGTTTACTAAAATGATGATTGTTGTGGATGGTAACATAAATATTCATGACAACTATGAAGTGGCAAAATATATTTCTGAAAATGCAGATGCTAATGATTTTATTTTTACACAAGGACCCACTGATGTGCTTGATCATTCGTGCTCACGAATGGCATTTGGCGGAAAAATGGGGATTGATGCAACGAAGAAGCTGGAGGAAGAAAGAGGCCTCACCCCCAACCCTTCCTTTCAGGAAGAGAACTCTCTCCCTTTCGGGGAGAGTTGGAGAGGGCCTTTTCCTGAAATAAAACAAATTAATGCATCGCTTCTCGAAAAAGGAATTTCGCTTTTATTTATTTCCGTTGAAAAGAACCGGAAAAATCATATCATGGAGTTGAGTGATCAGCTTTTTGCATTGGATGAATTCAAAAATCACGACAAGTCGGGACAAGTTGTAAAAGTGATTTTATTTTTAGAACATACAGTTGATGTAAATGATATAGCCGATGCGGTGTGGCGTTTTTCAAATAATGTGGATCCAAAAAGAGACCATTTTATTTCTGGAAATCATATTTCATTTGACGGAACCCGGAAAACGAAAGAGCTGGATGGCTTTGATCGCGAATGGCCCAACATCCTCACCTCTGATAAAGCCACTATAAAACGAGTGGATGAAATTTGGGAAAAGCTTGGATTAGGAAAATTTATTCTTTCACCATCTCTTAAATATCAAAAACAAATTTATAAAGGCGGAGCGGTGGCGGTTGAATAATTTATTTTTTCACAACCGGTTTTTCAGACATTAAAACAAGATAATTTAAAATCATTTGCTTTTCATCGGGCTTTAATTTAGCTTCTACCGCCATTGTATCCATAACTGAATTCCATTTTGGTTCTGTAAAATGCGTTGGCAAATAAAGTGTATGACAGCCTCCGCATTTATTTACATACAAGTGATGGCTTTTCTCAAGCAAAGCGAAGTCATAATTACTCCATCGCTGTTTAGCGCGTTCTGCATCATTTGCGTCAGGAACAGGCAACATCGCGCGGCAGGAAGCCAGGATAATAAGAAGAGGAATAAAATATTTTTTCAATCTTTATAGCGCAAATGAGAAAATTAAACGGACGTCCATTTTTTCGAAATCATGCAAATCAAGATTATCAGCGCCTTCCTCTTTCTTAAGATTCATCAATTGGGGCTGCACATTCAAAATTACCCAAAACTTATCAGCCGAATAGGAAACGGTAGGTCCAAAAAACAAAGGCGATGATTTCCATTCGCTTTCTGCAACAATATTAACATTTCGTAATTCAGCACCAATTCCCCAGTGTAAGTTTGCCTGGTACATATAACCAAAATCAAGCTCGTATTTTGCCTCTTCCATTTCCTGCTCCACTTCATTGCTTTCCACTTCAGGTTCAAATTCAAACTCAGCCACAGCATTAAACGCAAAAAGGTTTTTATTTATTTTTTTATCGAGAATCAATTTTAACTCCAGTTCAAGCTCATCACTTCCTATTTTATATTCACCGTATAATCCCGAACCGATGGCATTGGCAACCGGGTCAGAAATTTTGTATTTCCATTCGTTAGAAAATGAAACCGAAGTGGGTTGCGTTACAATTTCATCACCGGCACGAAACGAACTCTGTGAAGTGTTAATGTAAAATGCCGTTTGCAGCTTATTGCTCAGCCCGATTTCAAATTCAAAACGGTTATCAAGCCTGCGGTAAAATTCGTCCCTGCCGTAACGCAGTGTTGACCACACTTCAATTTCTTTTTCGCCTTTTGGCAAAACGATAGATTGATAAGTCCTCACAAAACTTCGATCTTGCGCAAAAGCGCTGGTAATAGCAAAAGAGGTAATAAGAATAAAAAGTATCTTTTTCATAAATCAATTTTTTTAAAAATATTTTTTGAGCGCGCAAAACAAAAACATTTAATTTTAGCCACCAAATCATTTACATAAAATTACCGAACAGAACTATTCATTTCAGTCTTATCCAGTTGATTGTTAGTAGTAAAGGTGTTGATAAATAATACTTAAATCTCCAAAGTAAAGTCATTGTGCTTGCTTTAGGTGGTACGAAATGAACCTCCTAATTATTCCTGGTTATGCTGAACCTAAAATCATCAAAATAAAAATTTTCCTTTTTATCATTCCACACATATATTTTTATTTTTTCATTGTTAAACAAATCTTCTTTTACCATGTACGTTAAAAATACTTGCTGCCATCCGGAATTGCCTGTCTGAAAATATTTAAATTCTCTTCCCTGCCAATCAATATTCTTTTCCTGCCTGTCAATGCTGAAAACCAATTTACATTGGTGTTCGTTTTGCATAGGCAAAAACCAAAGCGAAATATGAATGACATCATTCTTCCGGATCTCATGCTCACCGCCATTCATTGAAATGCCAGGGCTGAATTCTGTATTGCCGGAAATAAAAATTGATTTTTTTCCTGAATGAGAAACAGAGTCATTTAAAAAAGCTGAATCATTTTCCCACCGTGCAATTTCAAAATCATGCGTAAACACAAAAATATTTTCATCACTTGGGTGCGCAACAGAACTGTCAGTTGTGTAAAGAGTTATTCCTGAATTAAAGTAATGTATTTTATCAACCACAAAAGGAAACTTGCTTTTAATGATGTCAGCTATTTCAGGAGGACCAAAAATATTTGACCTTGCATGAAGGAAAAATTTTTTATCACTTTCATTAACTGCTTTTATCATGCTTGTTAACTCGGGATACTCATGACAGATATAATGCTCTGCGGTTACTTGTTTGTTAAATTTTTCAAAATAATAATTAATATAATAAGGGTTGTGAATATTAAAAGTTCGCGTTATGTTTTGGCTTCCGTATTTTTCATCATACTCAATTGTTTTTTCTGCCAGCTGCCTGAAAACTGCAAAATGATAAGTTGAATAGTACCTTTCGCAATAAACAGTTGAAAAAACTCCGACTGCAATAATTACAAATACTCCGGCAACAATATTTCGTGTATTTAAACTTTCAGGAACATATGAGAAAAGAAACAAAATCAAAAACGGAAAAGAAAAAAGCAATGTTGAGTTCTGCAAAACCGGATTCCTGTAAAGGGAATAAAAGTAAGCGACAACAAAAGGAATTATGAAAAATAATAAAGCAAGCAACCTGAATTTATTTTTGCTTTTCTCTTTTTTAAAATATACACTCGAAAAAATAAAAAATGCTATAAACAACAGCAAAAGCCAACGTGAGTTAAAAGCATACTGAAGGTACTGCCACCAGAAATCCTTACCAGGTTTACCCAGCCAGCCTCCCTCCCCTCCTATTCCACCAATTGCCATTTGATATTTAAAAATATTAAAGTGCGGGATGTATAAAATCAGGATCAGTACTCCGGAAATAAAATATGATTTGAAATTTTCTTTATTAAGAAAAAATAACCCTGCTAAGCAAATTATTCCACCCTGTAAAAACGCAATGTAATGCGAGTACATAGAGGCACTGACTGAAAAAATAAATCCTGCATAAATTTTCCAGTTGATTTTATTTTCCTCCCCCCTCCCATGGAGAGGGGTCGGGGGTGAGGCTACTATTTTTGTCCAGAAATAAGCTGCCAGCAAAACAAAAAATAATCCGGGACTGTATGGACGGGCGATCTGGCTGTACAAAATCGGGAATTGCATTACACATAAAGTTGATGCTCCAAATAACCCTGCAGCTGCATTAAACCACTTTTTCCCGACCAGGTAAATTAAATATACCGATGCAATTCCAAAGAGAACAAATGGAAACCTGATTGCATTCTCCCAGATGCCAAACAATTTCGCCCAATAATAAAGTAATACCTGTACTCCGGCAGGATGGCCGTCAATTTTTACGCCCTGTGAAATAAGCTCCGAAAAATTATTGAATCGTAGCCTTGCAATAGCACTTAATTCATCATTCGATATCGAAAAGCCTGCATAATTATAAAAACGCATCGCAGTAGCAATCAAAAGAATTAAAACAATTAAAATTGTTTCAACCTGATTTTGAGTCTTCTTCATATTGCAAAAAGAAATACCGGATTGTCGTGAGTGTTGATGGAGCTTTTAAATTTTCAGCCTGTCATTCGCTGCCGCAATACCTCAAATAAAACTATTCCAGCTGCGACCGAAACATTCAGCGAAGCGATTTTTCCTGACATAGGAATTTTTACTTTATTGTCGCAACGTTTTAAATATTCAGGAGAAATACCTTCATCTTCTGATCCTAAAATAATAGCTGAAGGCAATTTAAAATCTGCAGAATAAATCAATTCATCGGTTTTTTCGGTACAGGCAATCACTGAAATTCCGCTTTGTTTTAAATAATCAATCGTTTCTTTTAAATTATTCTCGCGGCAAATTTTTACACGGTGCAATGCGCCTGCCGAAGTTTTAACCGCATCGGCATTTACCTGCGCAGCGCCACGTGATGGAATAATTACCGCATCGGCACCCGCACATTCTGCCGAACGGACAATGGCACCGAAATTCCGCACATCGGTAATCCGGTCGAGAATTAATATCAGCGGCACTTTACCTTCTTCAAAAACTGCCGGAACTATTTCTTCGATATTGTAATAACTTATTTCAGAAATAAAACAAACTACTCCCTGGTGATTTTTTTTTGTAAGCCTGTTTAATTTTTCGGCCGGTACCGGCTGGTAAACGATTTTGTTTTCGTTTAAAAGCAATTTCAGCTCGTGAATTAACGGGTTGCTTAATCCCTGTTGAATAAAAATTCTTTCCGGTTCTTTTCCCGATCGAATGACTTCAATAACTGCGCGGGTACCGTATATAATGTTTTCTGTTTTCAATTGTTAGTAGTCCGTGGTCAGTTGTCATTAATCACCACTCCTTCGCGCCACCTGTCAACTGCGTGGTACCAGGTTGTTTCATAAAACGAGTTTCTTCGTAAAATATAATCGTTGTTTGAAAACGGATTATAAATTTTATCGAATGTAAAAGTCAATGAATTGTTCGTATTAAAATTACCATACGTCCAGTCTTCGGTATCGGATGTTTTAAAAACAGAAGTGGGCGGACCGAAAATAGTGTAAATTAAACCGCGGTCGGTTTTCCAGCCTTCGAGGTAAGAAGTAAAAAGTCTGTTGGCATCCTGTACGCGTGTATAATATTTTCGGATTAAAATTTTGGCCCTGTCCTGGTTGCCGGCTAATTCGCTCCAGTAATTATCCACGGCTGCTTTTTTATTTTTCGACAAGCTTAACTTTTCATATTCCTGCTGGGTTGTTACATAACGTAAAGCTTCGATGAGTTGCGTTGCGTCAGTAATTTTGGGAAAGTCTTCATCAAAGCGAAAAACTGTTAAGCCGGGTTTAACCGTAGTGTCATACTGAAAATGGTAATATCCTTTTTTCCCGAGCCTGATTTCAGTTGAGGGTGAAACATCCAGCAAAAAAAGGCTGTCGGCTGCGTAATTAAATTTTACAGGAATGTTTTGCACAAACGGTGGTGCAGCCAGGGGAAAATCGCGGAAATAACCCCGCACAAACATTTTTTTCTCTTTGCTGCTATTTGAATAAATGCTGAAGCTTTCATTTTCTTCAACATAATTGCGGAACAACGGGATTTTAATTCCGTTTTTAATCAGCATAAACCATTGTGCCGATTGTTTGCTTGCCTTTTCAACTGGAACAATATAGGTTGTAGATTGTTTGCGGAAAACATCTTTTACTTCAACCTTTAAATAATAATTCATCAGCCCCGGAGTTTTAAAGCTAAGGTTGTAAATAAGAAAAGCTTCAAGTCCGCTGTCAACATTCCGGTACGTTGAAGATCCGCTGTCAATTAATTGTTTTGATTCGAACGAAGTAAAAAGCTGCCAACTCACTTTCATTTCAGATGCTAATTCATTTGCTTCATTTTTCTTGTAAAGAAATTCGAACGGGGCAATTTCAATATATAACGTTGAGGTGTCATCATTTTCATGAAACACGATAAACTTAGGATGGAGGTAGCTGTAATCGAAATCGTAAGAGGGAGCTAAATTCTGGTTGCTGAGCTTGTTGAAAGAAGTACAGGAACTTATCACAGAAACCAAAAAGCCGAAATAAAATAATTGAAATCTGAAATCAGCAGACGCCAAACGGTTCATAAAAATATTTTTCATTCAGCCCGTTCAATAATTTGAGGCGGTAACGATTTGGTTGCTTTGGCTCCGAGCTCTTTCATTTTTTCGGCACGCTTAACAAGATTACCGGTTCCTTCAGATAATTTATTCATTGCATCGGCATAATCTTTTTTTGCGTCATCCATTTTGCGCCCCACTTTAATTAAATCCTCCACAAAACTTACAAATTTATCGTAAAGC
>JBIOHJ010000100.1:0-11781 GCA_044448905.1 Bacteroidia bacterium
CAACCAGAACATAAATACGGGATGGTGCGGATATGGCGGTGACCGCGGATGGGGCTATGCCGAAAGCCCGTTTGGTTTTGCGGTAGCTCCGAATAATTCAAACAAACTTTTATTTTCTGATTTCGGATTTGTACATGCATCATCTAACGGTGGGGTTACTTGGAAACAAACCTATCTGAATACCACCGACCAGAATCCTGCAGGAGCAACCACTCCTGTTTTTAAAAATTATCGCAGCAATGGTTTGGAAAATACATCTAGCTGGAATATGCTGTGGAGTGACGCCACTCATATTTTCACCGCCTTCTCCGACATCAACGGAATTAAAAGCGATAATGCCGGTGTATCGTGGAAAATGGCAGGAGCCACCACACTCAATTCAACATATTATTTTTTGAAGCATCCATCCAATGGAAAAATTTATGTTGCAACGTCAACTGTACATGACATGTACCAGACTACTTATTTAACCGATGCAGCTATTGATGCCGGTGATGGCGATATTATGTTTTCAACCAATAACGGAACGAGCTGGCAACAGGTTCACGATTTTAACCACCCCGTAATCTGGCTCGCGTTGGATCCAAATAATTTAAACCGTATGTATGTAAGCGTTATACATTACGCGAATGGAGTTGGTGAAGGCGGTATCTGGATGACAAACGATTTGCAGAACAACAACACAAGCATCTGGACAAAGCTTGCCAATCCTCCGCGCACACAGGGGCATCCGCTTACTATAAAAGTTTTAAATGACGGAACACTGGTTTGTAGTTATTCGGGACGAAGAAATGTTTCAGGCACATTTACCAATTCATCAGGGATTTTTAAAATGAATTCGGGAAGCTCAACATGGACGGATGTAAGCGATGCAGGTATGCTGTATTACACAAAAGATGTGGTGATTGACCCGCATGATGCCGGTCAGAACAAATGGTATGCATGTGTATGGAGCGGATGGGGTGGCGCACCTAATGGATTGGGTGGACTTTATACAACAACCAACCGCGGGCAATTATGGACAAAAATATTTTCAGGTGCTGACCGGGTTTCTTCCATTACGTTCTCCCCAACCAACGCAAACGAAGTATGGATGACAACCGAAACGGAAGGATTGTGGCATTCAACAAACATCAATGCTGCAACTCCTTCATTCAGTCAAATTACATCTTATCCTTTCCGCCAGCCTGAACGTGTTTTTTATAATCCGTATAATTCAAATGAATTGTGGGTAACAAGTTTTGGAAACGGATTAAAAGTTGCCACTCTTACTTCAACTGTCATTGAAGAAATAAATTCGAGCAGCATAAGTTTATTTCCAAATCCGGCTAAAGACAGGTTCAGGATTCAGGGGTTAAAATTTAAAGTGGAAAAAATTGAAATTGTAAATATGATTGGCAACAAAGTAATGACAGCAGAAGTAAATAATAAGCCGGAAACAGAGATTGATGTTAAAAAACTTGAAAGAGGGATTTACTTTGTAAAGCTTTATGCTTCAGAAAAAATTGTGACTAAGAAAATTATTTTAGAATAACTAATCCGCCCCTTACAGGCTTTAATAATCCAAAAATTTATTTGGAAATTAAAATAACTGCTTTTACCTTTATCCGCTCAAATCAAAAACCACCACATCATGAAAAGAACATTTATTGCCACTATAGTTGGCACCATCATTATTTTCATTTACCAGGCGTTGTCGTGGATGGCATTGCCCATTCACCAAAATTCAATGAAATACACCTCAACACAGGACAGCGTTTTGGCTATGCTAAATTCAGCCCTGCCAGAGGACGGATTTTATATGATGCCCATACCCCCTCCTGGAACTCCGCAGGAAGACCATGAAAAATTTTTTGAACCTTATTACGGAAAACCATGGGCAGCGGTGAGCTTTCATAAAGCGATGGTTGATAATATGGGTTCGGGAATGATAGTTAGTTTTATCCTAAACTTCTTTTCGGTTTGGATAATTGTTTTGGTTCTGACAAAAGCTTCCGGAGTTTTCAATACATTCAGCAGACGGTTTTGGGTAACGCTTGCATTTTCGTTTTTTACACTCCTGCAGGCACCACTGATGGAATGGAACTGGTGGCAAAGCCCCGCACACTACATTGTTCCCGAAATTATTGATGAGCTGCTTGCTTGTCTGCTGGTAGGTATCTGGCTGGGGTGGTATTTGGGAAGAACCCCTAAAGCGGCTTAATTTATTTTACAATTGCCAACTTCCTGCTCATTCTGTTTTGACTGTACGAAACAACACATTGGTACATTCCGGCAGAAAGCTCAGGAAGCTTTATTGTTTGAGAGTTGCCGGAAAGATTTAATACCTTAGAAAAAACTTTTCTGCCGCTGATATCAAACAATTCAAATGCAGCAGTAGTATTTTGCTTTGACTGAAAAATTATTTTCAGATTCCCGTCTGTCACAGGATTTGGGTAGAGAGCAATTCCCTCCCTTCCGGGGAGGGTTAGGGTGGGGCTGCTTGTTAAGTTCACTATCTCATTCACCGTTGTATTAGTCACAACCGGAGCATTAAAATCGAAAATAATATGAGTGGTGTTTTCAATGATTGTACCGAAAGGCAAACTGTTTTTTAATTTCGCTTTGAATTGCACGTAACCATGGCTGTTAGGTTCATCGCTTACACTGTCGGGTAAATTTATGTTGGGAAAATTAAAACGAACTGTATTTCCCACAACCTGTGTGAGCGGATTGTGGCTGTAAGAAAGCAGCGTGAATGTGCTTTCGTCAAAATCAGTATCCAATGTATCAAGAATATAAATATGCTGTGCGGGCGCTGTTCCTGTATTCTGAAAATTGATGGTGTATGTAAGCCAGTGTTGTGATGTATCAATATTTCCTTCCGGGAAGACTTCTTTGTTATTCGGGTCAAAGCTGTTTACAACCATAAAGCAATGCTGCAACGAATTATTTGTAACATTCAAATCTCCGGTTACAGGGGTAACATTTACTGAAAAACAAATTTGTTGTCCAACCATTGCAGTGGTATCAGTTTGCACAACAAACCGGAAATCGGAATTAAAATTTACCGTTCCGAAATCGGCAATGGAATATAAAAGCGTATCGCCCGAAACAACAGGAACCAAAGAACCCGCTGCTGCACTTACATATGTAACCGGTCCGCCTAAAATAACTTCTACAGCTCCGCTTGTTCCCGCTGCGCAATGCAGCCCGAAGAAATTTGAAATATCACCCGCAGCAATTTTTATTTTTGCAAAATTTGCTGGGCGGAATACCCCCGAATCCCCCACCACACTGGTTACACCCACATCAAAACCCGGTTTGCATTGCATTCCGAAATCCATTCCATAATCCATCGAATCCAAAGCAGTGAGAACAGAAGTCTGAAAGCCCGAAACAGGACAGGTAACTAAAACAGGCAAACCAATTGTATCAACCGTGTAAGTATAAGTGCCCGTATCGGTATCAAAAGAATAAAGCCCTTCTCCGCCTGTGTAGGTTTGTTGGATTAACGTTCCGGCACTGTCGAGCAGTATTTTAAAATTTGAAAGCCGTACTTCATTGGGTTCTGCAATGCAATTATTGCTCGAGTCTTCGTAAACTTTTCCGCTTATGTTCCAGTAAACATCGCAGCCGTTTGCATTGAATAAATCGCAGAGAGGTAATGAGGAGAGAAGGGGGGAACTGTTAATTACATTGCCGTAATTAGGTAAACATTGGATATCTGTATTAGTAAATACTAACGTATTTACGTACTTTAGTTCTGGAAGACAATGAAGATTAAAATTATTGTGTACTCTCAATTGGTCCAAACTATCGGGCAATTCAGGAAGGGTAGTCAATAAATTATCATGGCAATATAAATCATAAATAGTATTTGGTAATGCTGGTAAGGAGGTCAACTGATTATTTTCACAATGAAGTTCGGTTAAGGAACTTGGTAAAGTTGGCAAGGAAGTCAACTGATTATTTGCGCAATTAAGTTCAATTAATGAATTTGGAAGGGGAGGTAAGAAACTAAGTTGAATGGATGAACATCCCAACCTATACAAAGAATTTGGTAATGTGGGAAAAGCCACAATAGGATTTCCACTAAATTCCAAAGTTGAAAGAGAATTAGGCAAGACTGGTATTCCTGACAATTGATTACCAAAACATGAAAGAGTATTAAGTGAAGAAGGCAAAGCTGGTAAAGAAATTAGCTGGTTCATATCGCAATAAAAAAATATAAGCAAGTTTGGTAAAACTGGGAGAGTGCTTATTTGATTGTAACTACATCTTAAACTCCATAATGAATTTGATAGCGTTGGCAGTGACGTAATAAAATTATGATCACAGTTTAAGCTCCAAAGTGTATTTGGTAATGCTGGTAAGTTCGTCAATTGATTCCATCTGCAATCAAGCTGAAAAAGTGAGGGAGGTAAAGTTGGGAGTGTGGTAAGTTGATTCATTAAACATTGTAAATAAATCAATGTTGAAGGTAAAGGGGGTAGACTGGTTAAATTATTTTGGGAACAACCGAGATAAGTTAAATTATCAAAATATTGTATTCCTGTTAAATCATAAATATTATTTGAGATATAATATAAAGTATCTTCATTTATTATGGTACTACAAGTCGTATCCATCAAATTCCCATTCATGCACGATGCATAGCCGTTAGCATTTAACCAACTTACAAAATTCGCATCAGGAATATTTACCCACTGCGCCCCCGCCCGCAAAAAGCAAAAACAAAAAACAAAAGCCAGTAATATTTTTGAGTAAAGCTTTTTCATCCAGTCATTTTAAAAACCATATGTAATTGTTAAAAGCTCTGCTTTCGCAAGACATTAAAAAATCATGCTTTTCTATTATCTTCCAAAAGCTATCCTTATTGTTCCTTCAGCGGCAGCACCCAGTCTATTTTCTTAAAAGGATGATAAGTAATGTTAAACAAATCGAGCTTAGGGTCAATAAAATCCTGCACCGGGTGCCCGTTAAACGAAACCTTGATTTCGGCATTAATAATGGCTTTGTCAATCTGCAGGCGGTCGCGCAAATCTTTTTTCAGGTATTGCACATATTTATAGATCATATCGGCATGGTTAGCCATCATGCTTACCTGCATGCTGTTAATAATTTGCCCGGTTTGTACAGCAACCGGTTCATCGTTTTCAAACCTTCGCAAAGTAAAGTTCACCTTTTCAAATTTTTTAGTGTGCACTTTCATACGCCACGAAAACCATTGCGCCTGCCCGGTCCAATCCACCTGCCCGGGTATAAGCAAATGCCTGAACGGAACCAAAAATTGCAGCAGCAGGTAAACGGTCAAAACCGGGAGCACAATTTTTCGTTGAGAGGTAAACATCAAGTTGATTTTTGCTTCATCCGTTTTTTCTTTTTGCTTTTTGATATCAGCCGGTTTAAACAAATTAATTTTTGAAAACAGCTTTCGCAGATAATCCGGCTCGGCATATAAAACATTCGAAGCAATCATCAGCATCGGAAAAATTCCGATTTCACCGCCCTCACCAAAATTGAAAATCCAGAAATTAGTTATGTGAAAAAGAATACTAACGATTGCAGCAATTTTAAAAGTGGGCTTATAAAACAAAAAGAATCCGATGAGTAAATCAACAGCCACTCCTCCGTACGTTATGTAATAAACCGCAAACTCACTTCCTATCAAATCAGGAAACGAAGAACCGCGGATGTTTGCCGATAAAAGTTCACGAACCGGTTGCTGGTGAAATAGCCAATCGGAATTCAGCTTGGCAATACCTCCGTAGAAATACACGATAAAAATCTGGACCTGGAATAAAAATAAAAGCCAGTACGGAATTACTTTTTTGTTGCCGGATACTTTTACAGGTTTATAAAACAGCCAGAAAAAGCATAACAGGATAATAAGATAAAAGTGATTGTTAAAATAACTTTCTTCGAGAAACAATAAATAAGAAAATGAAATCAGGTAAACAAGAACAGCGGTGCGAAAAAATTTGCCCCAAGCAATAAAGAATGGCGCTATCAATGTAAGCGCCAAAACAAATTTCATTGCGCCTCCCGGAAGGGGGTGTACAAAAGGAAACCAGTCGAACGTAAAAAGAAACTTTGGAGCAATAATTCCCTGGTCAATAAAATCTGATTTCACATAACTGTAGAATTGCAAGATGAGGATTACTCCAAATAAAATCCTGAATACATTCAACGTGTATGCATCAACAGGTTTGAAAAGTTTTTGAGTGAAAGCGGGTTTTTCCATCGCAGTCAAAAATACATTTTAAAATGAGGAATAAAAAAACCGTCACGCCTAATGCGTGACGGTTTGAATAAAATATTTCAGAAAATTATTTGGTTAACACCAACGATTTGGTATCAATAACTTTTCCGTTAACATTTAATGAATAAGAATACGAACCGGCAGCAAGTTCATTTGCATTAATAGTAATTTCCCCTGCGCCCGAACCGTTAATAGCATACGTTCTTACCGACTTGCCATCAACCGAAGTAACCACGAGCTGTGCCGAAGAATAATTCTTAGGAACAGTAAAACGGATTACAGTTGATTGATTAAAAGGGTTCGGATTGTTTTGCTCAAGCGAAGCATCAGCAGTAGAAAATGAAGATAATTTTGCAGAAGACGTTTCAGATAAACGTGCTTCCAATGCAGTAAGCCGTGTGTTTAAATCTGCAATTTGCGCATCTTTTGCATCTACAATTTGCTTTTGTTCTTTAATGGCTTCAGCTAAAACAGGAATAAGTCCAATGTAATTCACGACCCTTACATCAGGAATGGCATGGTAGGTAACCTTTCCTCTAGCATCTCTTGTAACTCCGGCAGGCATAGAACAATGTTTAATAAGTTCAGGGAATACATTCTCCACTTCATCAGCCATAAAGCCGATATGTTTGCCTCCCGGTAAAGATTGTCCTGAAATTTGGTTAAAACGATAAGTAGAAGCAGTTAAGTGTTGAATTTTTTCCAGGGCACCGGTATAACTTTGAATACTATTTTTCAGTTTCCGGTCTGAAGGTACAAAATATCTCCAGGCAATAACATCGCCTTCTCCTACGATTGCAAAGTCAGAGCCAGCAGCTGTATCGGGCTGTTGGCCATACACGCCATAATTATTGACAGCACCTGTCGAATTGCCAAAAACACCAACGCATAAATCACCTCCAGTTGTTAAACCCTGTACTCCAGTGAGGAATTCAACTTGGGCAACATCAGAGGCTTCGCCACTAACGCCAACACCGAGGCTAGTACCTACTACACCAAAACTTCCACCATTTCCCCAAGTTCCCACCCAATTACCTGTACCTAAAACGCCAATACCAAAACCTGGTGCTGGCTGAGAAGCGCCTTCAACAGCAATGATATCATGGTTTCCGGTTCTTTTAACTAAACCATAAATAACAGTAAGAGCAGTATCAGCGTTTGTGGTACCGCCAAAAACAGTTAATCGATTGGTAGGACTGCCTGTTCCTATTCCCACCCTGCCATTTTGTTTTATTACCATGCGCTGCGCATTGTTTGTTCTGAATCTTAAATCAAAGTTGGTACCCGTACCAGCGGTGGTTCCCAAGAACTGAGTAGAACTTCCCCCATTACCGGTCGTTAGCCAGTTTTGTGCGTTTGTTTTAACTGTTGCTGACATCATCAGCGCAGCAAACATTCCTGAATAAATTAATTTTTTTTTCATAGATTTTTTTTTAAGAGTTAGAAATTTGATTGATTAAAATTATTTTGAGGACGCAAGATATAAAAAATATTGAATCCTCCAAATCGTTGTTAATAAAAAGAAGACCGTTGTCATAATTAGAGAGGCAATTGTAACTTAAAACCTTGTTGCTACCACAACAGGTTTTTTAAATTTCTTTACAGTGCCTTCGGCATTAAAAACTTCAAGATAAATAACATGTATGCCTATCCGGGCTTTTTCATTTTCATCGGTAATCCCATCCCATATAAATGAACCTTCACCCGTTCCGAGCAGTTGATTCTTAATAAGATCAATAACCAGCCTGCCTTTCGAATCAAATATTTTAAGGTTCGCGGTATATCCCGGGGAACCAAAATGATAAAGGATGTTTACGACATCATCCATTCCGTCATTATCGGGAGAAAAAATTTCAGGAACCACGCTTACTTCGCTTCCGTCATCAATGGTTTCCGCATGCTGCGAATTTTCATAAGCGGGTGTTGCGAATCCAACAGATTCAGCAGCCGAGTGCCAGTTGGTGCTGTCTTGTGTTGCTCGGTTAAAACTTATCCGCTCCAGCGAAACTCCTTCGGGATCGTTTAATAATGGAAAATGATAATCTTCGGTATAGAAAAACTGGTCAATACGATTAAATGAGAAATCGATTATAAGAACAGTTCCGTCAACAGTACTAAGAATGCTTTCCAACCCGTCCATTATTAAAAAACCCGCAGGGTTGGTGGTATTGTATCTCGATTTTATATCAGCCGGACTTTCCGTTACTGCAACGTAATCTCCCGGGAAAAATAAATATCCTTCGGCAGAAATATTTTTAATAGTGCTGCTGTTAATTGTATCGGTTCCTTCAATTAATGCTGCAATTTTCAATTGAGATAAATCAAAAATTTTATTGCTGCGGTTATACAACTCCACAAACGATTTGCCGTCATCTTTCGGATTAAACAAAACTTCATTTATTAAAATGTCAGAAACTGAAATTATTGAATCGGGAATTGCGAACCGTACTGTATTGTTTCCTTCAAGCGTATTACCGGCACAATCAGTAATGGATGATAAAACGGTTATATGATAAATAATTCCCTGCTGAATAGTTTGCAGGAGAGTAAGAACTGCACTTTGTACATCAGCCTGAACACTTACCGAAACCGGGTTGCCGATACTGTTATCAATTGTAAAGGATGATATAGATGCAAGCATAGTTTCATTCATCGGTTCATCAAAATAAACTTTTACATGAGTAGCATCAACAACCGATGCGCGTAATAATAATGGCGACTGTGTATCTGAAAAAATTCCGCCAACACTGTTTATACTTCCGGGCGTTCCTCCAATTGGATTTACTGAAGCTTTCCAGTTTAATGAATTGGGGCAGGTAAAATTGGGGTCTATTTTTTCAATGCTCCAGCCTTTACTGTCTTTTAATGGGTCATGATAAGATTCATCATTAAAAATTACTTCATCAATAAGTTGTCCCGAATTATCAAATAATTTTAAATCATCACCTGTATCGTTATTCAGAGCCGGAAAACTTGTTGTTCCAAAAACGGCTCCAAAGGAGGTGAACAAATTTACATTTGTAGATGAGCAAAGAATAAGAAAGCTATCCGGTTTGAGTTGAATATTTCCAATGACCGCAATGGATGAGGTGCCGTCATTCAAAGTCCATCCGTTTAAATTCAAAACTTTGTTTGACCGGTTAAATATTTCAACATATTCTTCATCAGGCAAAGGAGTATCTATAAATGGTTCAAACAAAATTTCATTTATAACCACATCATATTTCGCAGGAATTATTGGTGCAAACCATGTAAATGTTCCGGTGCTCGCTGTGGTAATTGCGTTCCCGCTTAAATCCTCCACATTTATAACACTCAATGTGTTTGTAATTCCGTTTACAAAGTTTGTTGCAAATGTGAGATGAACCAAACTTATATTTCCTCCATCACGAATTGCCGATGACGGGTTTCCAATACCATTATCTACGCTATAGTTTAATTCATCTTCTGCTGATGTTTGCTCGACCGGCTCGCTGAATAAAACATCAACCTGGTTAGAGCTTATTACTGAAATAGTGGAAACGGAAGGAGGAGTAACATCAGGGGTGTAAGGAATAATAAAGTCATCGAAATAAAAATTTGCAATATTGCTGGCAGTGTATTTACAAACCACACCAAAAAAAGAAGACGAATTATAAGTGTTGTCATTTCCTGTCACCTGCAAAATAAAATTGGTTCCGGCAGCAGGGTCGGCAAGAATATTCCAATTTCCGGAATTATCACGCGTTACCTGGACACTGATGGTAAAAGCGCTTGAAACAAAACCACTTGTTCCGCTCGCAACAGATGTTGAAGTTGTTCCTGTTTGTTTAAAAAGTTCAATAGGATCATTCGACAAATCTTCTCCAAATTGTAAATAATAACCGTTGAGCGGGCCTTCAAGATTTGATTGGTCAGAAACAAGATATACACGGGCATAGTTGTTTGAAGAAGGAGAAAAATTTAAATGAATAAAGAACTGCCATGTCGTATTATCTAACGTTGCAGAATTATTTCCTACGGAAAGATAGGAGATACCTGCCACAGCAGCATTAAGCTGCAACTGCTGTGCTCCATTCACAATAAATTCCGAAGCATCCCCGCTCCATACCGGGTTATTTGTAAAATTTCCGTCAGTAAAATCTTCAGTAAGCTGCCCGAAGGTTAAGCAAGGAATAAAAGCAAGAAGAACAAATAATTTTCTCATCATTAAAATTTAACACTATTAACAGGAACTAAAAGTAGAAATAATTTTTTAATGCGGTGTTACAGCGACAGATTCACAGATTTTTACTTGAACTTTCTGACTGAGTTTGTTTCGACAACACCAGGTACGAAACCAAAAGACATAACCATGCAAGCCCGTAACAAATTATAGGTGGTGGAATAGTATATCGGATTAAAATGATTTCTAAAACACCCCAAAAGACGATGTTTATCAGCATGATTTTTTTCAAAACCTGTTGGTTTACTAACTGATGCAGCAACATCAGGTTTAGTAAGGCAATAAAAAAAGTAAATAGCGAAAGCGACAAGCTTAATGCATTAACAATATCCCGCATGGAGCGTTCCATTCCTCCGAAATTAAAGTAATAATTTTTCATCAGGTCCAGCAACGTGTTTTCTTTATCGTTAGCCGGAACTTGTTCCTGAAAATGTCCGACCAAATGAAGAATGCCGGTTAAAATCAGGATAATGTTTGCTGCTTTAAAAATTCCTATTGCTTTTTTCATGTGGCTAAAATTATAAATAGTATCTCATTATTGGTCGTGTCGGGGAATGCCGTGCTGCTTCTTTAAACCCTGCTTTTATAAAAGCCGGAACAATGCCGGTCCATGCAAATACATCTGGCATTGGATTTTTTTTCGGCTCCACGGGATAAGCCTCTACGATTTTTGCCTTTTGTGTTTTGCAATAATCAATCACCCCCTTGAGCATTTCGACCAACAAACCTTTCCGCCTGTATCTTTTATCAATAAAAAAACAAGTTACCGACCAAACCCGCTTTTCATCAACCCTTTTCAGCACACGCGAATTTTCGAGACGAATAAATTTTTCCCGTGGTGCAACAGCACACCAGCTAACGGGTAAATTATTTAAGTATCCGATAACACCAGCCGGTTCTCCGGCATAAACAATTTTGCGGAATGTATTTTTATTTTTTTTACCTTTCATTTTTTCATAATCGCTGCTTTTTAAACGCCAGGTCATGCACCAGCAACCGCCACAGGCACCGCGCTCACCAAATAATTTTTCCAAATCATTCCATCTCGATTTATCGAGTGGAAAAATCTTTAGCTTCCTGTTTTTATCAGAACTCAAATATCTCATGTAATTATTTGCGAAATAAAAGTAAAATATAATTCCTTCAACGAAAAATCATATATCAACATTATAATGTCAGTGTTAAGCCGGCAACGAAATATTCATGATAAAATGCCTTGACTGACTTGCATTTTTATTAAACCTATCTATATTTGCACCCTTAAAATTAAATCATGGGAGTTTATCCGTCAGCTGACGGATGGTTAAGAGCACTCCGATTAACATCGGAGGGG
>JBIOHJ010000101.1:0-11760 GCA_044448905.1 Bacteroidia bacterium
CAAAAATGAGTTTTGATGATATTTACATGGAGCTTGCGCAGAATCTCGCACTTAAGTCGCATTGTGTAAAAATTAAAGTGGGCGCAGTGCTTACACAAGATACCCGAATTGTTTCTTTGGGATATAACGGTCCGCCTGCAGGAACGCATAATTGCGATGAGGAATGGGTTGACTCCGGTTGCCCTCGCGACAGTAAAGGCGGATGTTCGCTTGCAATTCATGCCGAACAAAATGCAATTCTTTACGCTGCAAAAAGCAAGGTTACGCTTGAAGGAGCCACTCTTTATGTTACACTTTCTCCATGCCTGGCTTGTGCAAGAATTATTTTTACATCCGGTATTAAAAAAGTTTTATACCTGAATTCATATGCAGGATTTAAAGGGATAGCTATGGAAGAAGGGGTTGATTTTTTGCAAAAATTCGGAGTTGAAGTTGAACAGTTTATCCCACAAAAAGTAGTCGCTGAACATGCCTGAACTTTTTTTTAGTGATGCAGTCTGAAAGAAAAATTCCCGGAAAATTTTTGCCGATTATTTTTGCTGTACTCCTTGCTGCAGGAGTGTATATCGGAACACGACTTAATTCATCTGTTATTCCGGGCAAAGCTTCTTTTAGCGCAAAAAAAAATCAGCTTAACAAGTTGACAGATGTATTCAATTACATCGAACAGGAATATGTGGATACGTTAAACGAAAAAAAGCTGGTTGATTATAGTATCGAAAAGCTGTTGCAGAATTTAGACCCGCACAGCGCATACATTCCTGTCGAAGATTTACAGGCGGCTAATGAACAGCTCGAAGGAAATTTTGAAGGCATCGGAATAGAATTTCATATTCAGCAGGATACTATTATGATTGTTTCAACCATTTCGGGCGGCCCTTCTGAAATGGTTGGCTTACATCCCGGTGACCGGATTGTGAAAGTAAATCAGAAAAATGTCGCAGGCATAGGCATAACAAATGACGATGTCTTTAAATACTTACGCGGACCCAGTGAAACTAAAGTAAATATTTCGGTGCTGCGGAGAGGAAATTCCAAATTGATTGATTATACAATTACAAGAGGAAAAATTCCGCTCAATTCGCTTGATATTGCTTATATGGTTGATTCAACAACAGGGTATATTAAGCTAAACCGGTTTTCAGCAACTACATATAATGAATTTTCATCCGCGATGAAAAAGCTGAAAGATGAAGGCATGAAAGAATTGATTTTTGATTTGAGCGGCAACCCCGGAGGGTATTTGGATGCAGCAATTCAAATTGCTGATGAATTTCTTCCTGCTGAAAAACTGATTGTTTACACATTGGGAAAATCGCGCCCAAAAACTGTTTACAATGCAACCGCCAAAGGTGATTTTGAAACAGGAAAAGTAGCCGTTATTATTGATCAAGGTTCGGCTTCGGCTTCTGAAATTATTGCAGGTGCATTGCAGGACTGGGACCGTGCAACCATTATCGGCAGGCGGTCGTTTGGAAAAGGATTGGTGCAGGAGCAAACAGTTTTTAACGATGGCTCGGCATTGCGGTTAACCATTGCACGGTATTACACTCCTACCGGCAGAAGCATTCAAAAAGCGTACAACATTGGTTACGAAGCCTACAACAATGAATTGTTTGAAAGATTTCGGCATGGTGAAATGGAATATTCTGACAGCATAAAAATTGCTGACACTTTAAAATTCAAAACACCGGGAGGAAAAACTGTGTATGGTGGCGGAGGTATTATGCCCGATGTTTTTATTCCATTGGATACCAGCTTAAATTCTGAATATTTCAATAACCTTTTCCGGCTGGGATTAATCAGCCAGTTCGCATATAATTATGTGGATGAAAACCGCACACAGCTTTCAAACTTTCATGATTTAAAATTATTCAGGCAACATTTTTCGATTACCGATGAATTGCTTGAAAAATTTATCGCCTTTGCCGATAAAAACGGAGTAAAAAAGGATAATGCCGGAATAAGCATATCTGAAAAATTAATCCGCACTTATCTCATTGCAAACATTGCACGGCAACTTTTTGGCAACGAAGGATTTTATCCGGTGTTGGCAGAAGTGGATTCTGCATTTTTAAAAGCAGTTGAAATTATAAAGAGTTCAGCCGAATAAATAAATTCTTAATGCATGAAGGATGATTCCTTGCTTGTTAAAAAAGAAAAATTTTGGTTTTGGGGAATTCTGCTGATTATTTTTTTATCACGCATTCCTTTTCTGCTGCCGGGCTTTGGTTCGGAAGAAGATGCATGGGGACTTTATGTAATTGCAAAAAAAGTTGCAACAACCGGCATCTATGAAGTTTCCCGTTTGCCGGGACATCCGTTCCAGGAATTTATGTATTTGCTTTTGTGGAAGCAAGGCGCGCTTGCTTTTAGTTTGTTAACTGCTGCTTTTAGTACAACAGGAATCGCATTTTTCATTTTATCACTGAAAAAATTAAAATGCGAAAATCAGTTAACTGCCGCTATAATCCTTGCATTTATCCCGGTAGTTTATATCAATTCAGTAAATGCCATGGATTATTTATGGGCGCTGTCGTTTATTATGATGGGATTCTATTTTTTGCTGACTGATTTTTTAATCCTGTCAGGAATATTTATCGGGTTAGCCGTTGGATGTCGCATCACATCGGCAGCTATGTTACTGCCGTTTGTATATTGGATGACAACTCCTCTGGTTACCCTTGAAAACGGATTCGCATTTCAAAGGAAATTTCCGGTAAAGAAAATTTTGAAACTTCTTTTACCTTGCATGCTCGTTTCCATCGCACTTTTTTTTCCGGCATACCGTGCTCATGGAAATTTTTTTAGCTATGTCGCGCAGGTGCCGGCTACATTTATGCAGGCAGTTTACAGGAGCACAATTGGTGTTTGGGGATTTATTGGGTTTACCGATTTAATAACTATCCCGCTTGTGATATTTATTTTTCGTTCTAAAAATATTTTAAATGAACCCGCTGAAATTTCAAAAAATAAAAAGCTGGTTTGTTTTTGCTGGATGGTTATAGTTATTTATTTAATTTCATTTATTATGCTTCCGCAGAAAGCTGCTTTTTTTGTTCCGATGCTTCCGTTTATTGTAATTCTCCTAAACAACTACCTTAACCGAAATGCATTTATAGCATTTTCTTTCTCTATGATTTTCTCCTCATTCTTTATCGGGATAAACCTGAATGACAATTTAAGAGGTGCCGATGCCTCAAGATGGAGTTTTACAACTAAAATTTCAGGGCAGGAAATTGCAATTGATTTTTTACAAGGACCCATTATTGCCGACCATATTAAAAGAAGAAATAAAATGGATTTTGCCGAAAAGGTTGTGAAACATCTTCAGTCTGTCAAGCCAAGCAATAAAACTATCCTTATTTCCGGGTTTTGGATGAATGATATTTTAGGAAAAACTGACTCACTGCCTGTTAATGTTCGTTTGGAATACTATATGAATGAAGATTCCCTGGTTAAGTTGAAACAAGAGGGCTATGAAATTTATTATTTACCCGAACAGGATGTTTACAACGACAAATGTTTCAATAAAAAATTTACGCAACGTATTGCTCAGCCGTTTTTTTAATCTTTAATATCTGAATTTGGATAATAATTTTTTTTATTTGTTGCCCCTTGTTCTTTTCAAAATTGCTTACTTATTTCTGCACCTGCACTAACGATTCAGGGCTTAAAAAGTTATCTGACGGGTTGTCCACAAAAATTTCTTCTTTCTTTTGATGCTGAAAAATAGAAGACTGAAATATCAGGATTAAAAATACCCCGATGGTAATTGAGGAATCAGCAACATTAAAAACAGGTCGGAAAAAAATAAATTCCTCACCGCCCCAAAATGGAAACCATTGCGGAAAATGGCCTTCAATAACAGGAAAATAAAACATATCAACTACTTTACCGTGCAGCCAACCGGCATACCCGCCACCGGAAGGAAACAACTCCGCTACCTGGTATTCACTTGTCGAAAAAATCTTACCATAATAAATACTGTCGAGAATATTACCGAGCGCGCCTGCAAAAATTAATGACATGCTCAATATAAGTTTTGAATTTGCTTGGCGCTTTATAAGCGAATAAAGCCACACCCCTATTCCGATAACAGCAAAAATGCGGAAAAGACTTAAAAACAATTTTCCTGAACCGCCCTCCCATTCCATGCCAAAAGCCATTCCGTTATTTTCGGTAAAGTGAATAATGAACCAATTGCCCAGCACCCTGAATTCTTGTCCAAGATACATATTGGTTTTGATCCAGAATTTTAATGCCTGGTCAAAAAGAAGAATTAAAAAAATAATGAGGAGCGGCTTTCTCAATGTGCTATTACAATATTGAGTAAAGAGTTAAGGGCTTTGCAAAATTTTTTACTTATTCCATCCGGTACTGCTGCATTTTTGCTTCAATACTTTGCGTGGTGTGCGGAACAGCGCGAAGACGTTCTTTAGGAATAAGCTTACCGGTTACCCGGCAAATGCCATAGGATTTGTTTTCAATCCGCACCAGTGCGTTTTCAAGTTGCTCAATAAATTTTCTCTGGCGTGCGGCTAGCTGCCCGGCTTCTTCTTTAGCAAGCGTATCCGAACCGTCTTCAAGCATTTTAAAAGTGGAAGCGGTATCATCCGTGCCGTGTTCATTCGAATTCATTGCTGCTGCCTGAAGGTTAGTAAGTTCTTTACGTGCGTCTTCAAGTTTATTAAGAATAATTTCTTTAAACTCTTTTAATTCGCTGTCTGTATAGCGCGACCTTCCGGATGTATCCGTTGTATTTTTTTGCTGCGCTCTTTTCACTACCGGTTCATTCATTGATGATTTATTAATTGTAGGTTTATAATTAATGGGGTCAAACGGAATTTTCGCTGGTTCAACCGCTTCAACTCTCATCGGTTTTTCCGGCTTAACTGCTTTCACAGTTTTTTTTGTTTTGACAGGCTTAGAAACTTTGATTGTTTTTTTAATAAGTTTCTTAGGTGCTTTGGCAATTTTTTTTAATGGTTTAATTTTTTTGTTCGCCTTAGTCAAAGGTCTTGCCGTTTTTTTAGGTGCTTTTTTTACAGCCTTTTTTACAACTTTTATAGATTTTGATTTTTTAACCGAAGCTGCTTTTTTATGTTTTTTAACAACAGCTTTTGTTGCTTTTTTCTTCTTGGCTTTTTTCATGATAAATGAGTTTTAAAACTGTAGCACAAATAAATGGGCTAAAGATGATTTACTTTTTTAATGCTGGCTAAGGTGTGGATTGTATCATCCACCTCGATGGGAATTTGTTCCTGGCTCTCTAAATTGTCACTGATAAGGAATGAGGCTGCTAAAATTTGGCTGCAAATATAATCGAAATTATCAGATATAGCCGGGTTAATTTGGGGGTGAGATTTTATAGTAATTTCAATTTTATCGGTTACGGCAAATCCTTTGTCCTTGCGGATATGCTGGATTCTGTTAATGAGTTCACGTGCAATGCCTTCCTCCCTTAGTTTCTCGGTTATTGTGGTGTCAAGAGCCACCGTTAAATTCCCTAAAGAGGTCACCTGCCACCCCGGAATATCCTCTGACAGAATTTCAACATCTTCTTTAATAAGACTCAGTTTTTGGCCATTAAGCGTTAATTCAAATCTACCTTCATTCTCAAAGCGCATAATTTCATCCTGCGAAAGATCGCCTATGGCCGAAGCAGTTTCTTTCATCAAAGCGCCAACTTTTTTTCCGAGCACTTTAAAATTGGGCTTTACTTTTTTGATAAGAATGCCTGCTGTACCTGCTATGTAATTAATTTGTTTTACATTCACTTCGGCAAGGATAAGATCTTTCACCGAATCGATTTGTGATTGGAATATCATGTCAGTTACCGGTAGCATAATCTTACTTAACGGCTGACGCACACGAATATTTACTTTTTTGCGTAAGGATAAAACCATCGAAGAAATTTTTTGTGCAAGTTCCATTCTTTCTTCGAGCGATTTGTCAATTAGATTTTCTTCGGCTTTAGTCATCAACGAAAGGTGAACCGAATCCTGTGCAAGTGGCGTGTTATTCTTCTTGGCAAAATCTCTGACCACATCACTGAGGTTTCTATACAACCAATCTGAAAAAAAAGGAGCGATGGGGCTCATTAATTGTGATGTTACCAGCAGGCACTCAAACAGAGTTTCATAAGCCCCCTTTTTATCTTTCGACATTTCACTAATCCAAAATCGTTTTCTTGACAGGCGCACATACCAATTGCTCAGATGTTCATCAATAAATTCTTCAATTGCACGGGCAGCCTTGGTAGGTTCGTAATCGTCATAAAAACTGCAAACATCCCTTACTAAAGAATGTAATTTTGAAATAATCCACCTGTCCAATTCGCTACGTTCATTAACCGGAACAATATTACGTTCGTCTATTTCAAAACTGTCAATGTTAGCATACAGTGCAAAAAATGAATACGTGTTATAAAGTGTTCCGAAAAATTTACGTTGAGTTTCAGCAATTCCTTCCTTGTCAAATTTAAGGTTATCCCAAGGTTGCGAATTGCTGATGAGATACCAACGGGTTGCATCGGCACCATATTTGGAAATGGTTTCGAACGGGTCCACCACATTGCCCAATCGCTTGCTCATTTTATTTCCGCTTTTATCGAGCACGAGTCCATTACTTACCACATTTTTAAATGCAACCGAATCAAAAAGCATAACTGCGATGGTATGCAGAGTAAAAAACCATCCGCGTGTCTGGTCAACTCCTTCGGCAACAAAATCAGCCGGGAAAGCGGAACCTCCTGTTCCTTCATTGAAAGGGAGGGTGGCTTTATTTCCCATATAATGATATTGTGCATACGGCATCGCACCACTGTCAAACCAAACATCAATCAAATCGGTTTCACGGAACATTTTTTTCCCGGAATCAGAAACCAGTATAATATTGTCAACATACGGGCGGTGTAAATCAAAATCAGGTTTTGATGCATCAATATGCTCCAGATGTGAAACATCCATTATACGTGCAGCAATTGACTTTTCAATTTCTTTTTTTAATTCAGCGATGGAGCCAATGCAGAGCTCTTCTTTTTTGTCTTCACTTCTCCAAATTGGAAGGGGAATTCCCCAAAACCGCGAACGTGAAAGATTCCAATCAACCAGGTTTTCAAGCCAGTTTCCAAAACGCCCTGTTCCGGTTGATTCGGGTTTCCATTTGATGGTATTGTTCAGTTCAATCAACCTCTCTTTGCATGCAGTGGTCCGTATAAACCACGAATCCAGTGGATAGTACAAAATAGGCTTATCAGTTCGCCAGCAATGTGGATAACTATGCTCATACTTTTCTACCTTAAATGCTTTGTTTTCTTTTTTAAGTTTAATAGCGATTCGCTCGTCAACAGATAAATATTTTTCTCCTCCCTGTTTTTTTCTTTCAACTTCTTTTTCTTCATCGGTTAAATATTCAACGCGCACGTATTCGCCTGCAAAATCGGTAACTTCTTTTACAAACCGACCGCGTTTATCTACTAACGGTGATGGGCTACCATTTTCATCTTTCACCATTATGGATGAAATTCCGTTTTCATTGCATACGCGAAAATCGTCAGCACCGAAAACCGATGCGGTGTGTACAATTCCTGTACCATCCTCTGTACTTACAAAATCACCGGCAATTACTTCAAATGCTTTTCCGTTTGGTTGAACGTAGGGCATCAATTGTTCGTATTTTATGCCTTTTAAAGCAAATCCAGGAATTTCATTTAAGACTTTATAAGGAATTCCTTTATCCCCTTCCTTATATTCTTCTATTTTTAATTCCGCATTCTTTTCTGGAAAAACCTTATGCAAAAGGTCTTTAGCAAGAACCACCGTAACAGGTTTGAATGTATATGGATTAAATGTTTTCACAAAAGAATATAATATTTTTTCTCCAACCGCTAAAGCACAATTAGCGGGAAGTGTCCACGGAGTAGTTGTCCATGCAAGAAAATATACTTCTCCGTAATTAGCAGACAACCTTTGACCATTAATTTCCGAATCCCTCATTCTAAACTGTGCAACTACCGTGGTGTCCTTTATAGGGCGATATGTGCCCGGTTGATTTAATTCATGAGAACTCAACCCCGTTCCTGCAGCGGGGGAATACGGCTGAATGGTGTAGCCTTTATAAAGAAGGTTTTTTTTATAAAGCTCTTTTAATAAAAACCAAACCGATTCGATATAATCATTTTCGAAAGTGATGTACGGATTTTCCAAATCAACCCAATAGCCCATCTTGCGTGTTAAATCATCCCATACATTTTTGTATTTCATCACCTGGGTTCGGCAGGCTTTATTATAATCTTCCACCGAAATTTTTTTTCCAATGTCATCTTTGATAATACCGAGTGTTTTTTCAACCGCAAGCTCTATGGGTAATCCATGTGTGTCCCAGCCACCTTTGCGTTTTACCTGGTATCCCTGTAATGTTTTATAACGGCAAAACAGATCTTTGATTGTTCGTGAAATTACATGGTGAATACCGGGCAATCCGTTAGCCGAGGGCGGACCTTCGTAAAAAGTAAACGGAGTATTGCCTTCTCTTAACTCAATGCTTTTTTCAAATGTTTTTTCTCTCGACCATTTTTCTAAAATTTCATTAGAAATGGCAGGCAAATCGAGCTGTTTGTATTCGCGGTATTTTTTTGAGGACATCCCTTTTTTATAAAGGGTGCAAAGGTAGTTTTTATTCTCATGAAGAGGTAGCCAGCTGATGTGCTGAAAAGAATAAAAACGATACCTGAATTTAAATAATTAAACTCAGAAACTCAGAAAATCATAAAATCAGGTGTTCAATAGGCTGCCGTTACTTTGACAACCGAACCATGGCCAACGGACGATTCGATGTTTACAACCCCTTTAATTTCTGTCATTCGTTTACGCATGTTTAATAATCCGTTACCACTGCCCGTTTTATCAGAAACCGAAAATCCTTTTCCGTTGTCTTTTATGTTTAAATTAAATCGTCTCCTTTCATTATTAATATTTATTTCGATTTCCACATTATCCGCACCTGAATGTTTTACAATGTTATGCAATGATTCTTTAAGAATTAAAAAAATATTTCTGCGGTAAGCCGCTTTAAGAGATACATCGGGTACGGTTGTTGGAATTTTAATTGAAATTTTTCTTTCATTTAAATCGAGGTATTCTTTTGCATAGCGATGCAAATATGAAATAAGGTTTCTGAGTGTATCATTAGCCGGATTTAATGCCCAGATTATTTCGTTCATTTTATTTATTACATCATTAGAAGCCGTTGCAATTTTTTCGAGCTTACTTTTTTGTTCGCCTTCGAGTTTAATTGTTTTTGATGCAATTTTTGTCAGAATGACAATATTGGTCAGATCAGCCCCAAGGTCATCATGCATATCGGTTGAAATGCGGTTTCGTTCCAGCTGCAGTGCCCGCTGTTGTTCATATAGTGCAAGTTGTCTCCGGTATTTTCTTGAAACAATATTATTGAGAAGAAAATAAAGAACAAGAATAAGCGAGTTGGCAACAACCAGCCGGAAAACCAAAGTGCCCCAAATGGGAGCAGTGATTTCAAACTTTAGGACTTCGGGTTTACTCCAGTCGGAGTTGTATTTTTTTGCACGTAATTGAAATATATATTTTCCGGGATCAAGAGCTGAAAATTCAACGGTTTTGTTTTTGGTTTCGACCCACTCTTCGTGTAACCCGCTGAGTTTATATTGGTACATGAGCATTTCGGGATGATCAAATGTGGGTGCAACAAATGAAAATTGCAGATGCTGGCGGTCATAACTAAGCTTATTATTATTCAGCGAATCCATCAAAGAGCTGTTCACTTTAAACGATATGATGTATAAAGGAGGAGGATCTGCTATACTTCGGTTTACCGCTACCGGAACGAGGCTAAGTCCTTCGGAAGTTGCAATATAGATGGTTCCGTTATGCACCATCAAATCATTAACTGCATTTGAAAGCACACCCTCCGAAGCCGTAAAATTCTCGGGACGATATTCAGCGTTCTCGGTAAATAAAAAACGGCTGAGGCCTTTATCGGTTATGACATATATAGTATCACCGGTAATAAATAATTTTTTGCAGATATTTCCCGACAGCCCATTTGTTGAATTGACTCGCGCTGTTACTCTCCCATTTTTAAAAAATAGAATCCCTTCGCCATGAGTTGCAAGCACCAGGGTTCCATCCGAAGTAGTGCTGATGTCACTGATCCGGTTGCTTGTAATATCAGATGTAGTAAAACATAGCAAGCTATCTTTTTCAATGTAACATACCCCGCTAATATCTGAAAGCCACAATTTTCCGGTTCGGTCTTTAAAGTGTCCATAAATGTGATTTGTCTCCAAATTGAGTTTAAATGATGAAAGCGCATAACCATGATCGGTATATTTAACAATTCCAATTCCATTTTGCCACGATGCAATAATCTCATTGCTATCAATAGAAATATTTTTACAGGAATAATTGCCGGTCCCATTTATTAATTTAACAAAAAAAGGAGGAGCATATTTTTTATTATATATTTTCTTTATGAGAAACAGCCCATTATTTGTTGCAGCCCAAATGTTGTTTTCCCGGTCAGGAATTATTTTAATAATGCGGTTATTGTTTTGATTGTTGAAATTGCAATCGAACAATTCAATTTTATTGGGTGAGATCCGGTTAACGGTACCATTGGAAAATCCGAGCCAAAGCATTGAATCGCGATCTATGGAAATACAGGAAACGGAGTTTTGTGATAAGCCGTCCTCAACAGTAATTGAACGGTTGCTGAAGCTTTGTGCAGGTAATTTAAATATGCCATTGGTAGCACTGCAAAACCATGTGTTCTTTTCACGGTCGGCATAAACAAAAGAAACAGAATTTCCTTTAAAGTAAGTCCGGTAAGGAAGATAGGTTCCCTTATCGTATTTAAAATACAACGTATTATCACTTTGGTTGGTTATCCATATATCGTGAAACGAAGTGTAATAAAGTCTCACGGCTTTATCATGAAAAGGAATTTTGATATTCGGAATGATGATGCCATAATTTTTATTGATTATCCTCTCTAATCCTTTAGGCGAAAGAAAAAGTGCATCTCCCTTGCTGATATTATAAAAAGGAAGACTGCCGATAGCGCTTATTTCGGGTCCGGTTAACGGGATAAATTCACCGCTGTCGAATTTATAAAATAAATGTCCGGTTATTATCCATAATTCATTATCGGTGGTCTGATAAAAATTCAGCCGGTTAATGCCCGCTTTCAATTCCGGAGCTTCAAAACGGCTTACCATACCGTTATGCTGAATACAAATAAGCTGCCCGCTTAAAGTGGAAAGCCATACATTATTATTATTGTCTTCTAAAAACGAAAAGAATCCTGAATTTCCTGAAGCCTGGCTTGCTGTGCTGTCATTGTCAGGATTATAAAAAACTCCATTATAGAGATAAGAGAGCTTGCCATTTGAAGTCAAAAACCATAATCGCTTTCGGCTGTCTTCTGCCATACTGAATACTTCATTATCAGACAAACCTTGTTGTGTTGTAAAATTTGTAAAATTCAATCCGTCAAAGCGGCTCACCCCTGCATCGGTCGCAAACCACATAAACCCTCTCGAATCTTCAAATGCATAGTTAACTGCCTGGCTGGGTAGCCCGTTATTTACAGTGTAATTTTCATAAACGAGTGATTGGCAAATGGAATTTTCCGAATCAATAAATGTGCAGACACTGAGAAATATTAAAAAATAATATTTAACAATAATTGCATAAATTTTATTCTTACCTTTTGAAG
>JBIOHJ010000102.1:0-11604 GCA_044448905.1 Bacteroidia bacterium
TTGAAATGGGCTTTAAAGAAGGATTTACTATGACATTGAACTACCTGGATGAATTATTGGCAACTTTATCGCAACGATAGCAGAAAGAAAATTTATAATCTTATTTATATGAACGTAAAAGAAGAAATCAAAAAGTATATTACCAGCCGACCTGAACCAAAACGCAGCGACATGCAAGAGTTGCACAAGCACATTCTGCAAGTAATGCCGGCATGTAAATTATGGTACTTCGATGGCAAAGACGATACAGGTAAAACTGTTTCTAATCCTAATATAGGATATGGATTTTACACCATAAAATATACTGATGGAAAAACCAGGGAGTTTTATCAAATTGGTTTGAGCGCAAACAGTACCGGAATTTCTGTTTATGTAATGGGTTTGAAGGATAAAACATACTTAGCCAAAACCTATGGAAAAAAAATAGGCAAGGCAAGCGTGACCGGGTATTGTATTAAGTTTAAAACTGTAAAAGATATAAACATTGAAATACTTGAAGCGGCAATACGATATGGGGTTGAGGCTACGAACTAACTACGAACTTCAAATCCCGAAACTTTGGGATGCCTTGAACGAGCAGTAGCACGAACGCATAACATCCAGATTAAAAGAAGTAAAAAAAGAAGGGCTCCCGATGAAAAATCGGGACAAGTTTTGAGAGGTAATCAAAGAGTTGTGCTTCTAATCCCTTCTTTCCCCTCGTCTGTTGCGTTAGCTTGTGTGAAAGAGACGAGAATGTTCTTTTTTGTCCTTTCATAGTTTCCGGCACTCAAAGCAACCTTAAAGAACTAACGGGAGGGCGAAGAATTTATAATGGTTTTTTTTCTCAGGGGTCCTGCTTTAATACGCTTTTTTCATTGGCCCACAATGAGTTTATTTTTTTCTACATTTATGCGGATTATTAAATGTGACAGTTGATGACAAGCCCGATATTACATCTTTTTAAAAGAATTTTCAAAATAGTTTTATGGGTTATCGGTGGAGTTACCACCCTGGTTGTAGTTGTCGGGTTATTGATTCAGCTCCCTTCTGTTCAAAATAAAATTATTCAAAAAGCAACTGCATTTGTCAGCGATAAGACGCATACAAAAGTTGAAATAAAAAGAGCCGGAATTGCCTTTCCAAAATCTGTTTTTGTGAATGGCCTTTTCCTTGAAGATGAATCGCATGATACATTGCTTTATGCCGGTGAAGTAAAAATAAGCCTTGATCTTTTCGGTTTGATAAATGGAAATATCCGGCTGCATAATATCGAAATGAATAATGTAACAGTAAGGCTGGCAAGAGGGGAAAAAGACAGTCCTTATAATTTTAATTTTCTTCTTTTCGCATTCAGTGAGCCGACAAAAACTGCAGAAATGCCAAAGCCCGTAAAAGAAAATAAAGAATTCGAAATTGATGAGGTGACTCTCAGCAATGTGCGCTTCCGGGTAAACGATCAATACACGGGGCTATATGCTTCGGTTTTTTTACAAAAATTAAATGTTGAAGTGAATGCCCTCAACCTGGCTGAAAAGGTTTATGATATTGACGACCTGGATGTGGGTGGCTTGGATGCTGTTCTTGCTGTGAAAAATACCGGGATTAAAAAAGAAAAAGAACAAGCTGCCGGTAAGCTGCCCGTTATAAACGTTCACAGGCTACGGATAAAAAATTCAGCCTTCTCTTATTCTGATGATACTTCAGGCACAATCCTTTCCACGATAAATTCCTTTCTGCTGACCGGTGCCGCTCTTGACCTGGACGCTCAAAAATTTTCTCTGAACACTTTAGAGTTAAAGCAAAGCAGCATCCATGTGAATGTCAAGAATGTGAAACAGGAAAATGATACAACATTAAAAAAAGAAAATAGCTGGCGTATAGCAGCAAAGAAAATTAATCTTGAAAAAAATAATTTTTCTTATAACGCCACAGACAAGCCCCGGCTTGATAATGCATTTGATGCCGCACATATCAATTACAAGAATATTTCCCTCGAAGCAGCAAACCTCTTTTATAGTGATGCTAAAACCGGGGCAAATATCCATCATGCTTCCGCGGAGGATTCAACAAACATTACACTCAAAAATTTTGAAGGTGATTTCAAAATGACCTCCCATTCAGTATCAGCAAAAAATGTCGAAATAAAAACAGCCGACTCTGATATTCAGCTGACATCGGATATCCGGTTTCATTCATTGAAATCATTGAGAGATTCCATTCAGAACCTGCTCGTAAACGCAGAAATTAAAAAAAGCATCATCCATTTAAAAGATGTTTTGTATTTCAGCCCGCAATTAAAAAATGATTTCTTTTCTAAAACTGCTATGAATTATGTGCGATTATCCGGCACAATAAAGGGACAGGTAAAAAACCTGGAAGGAGAAAACATTTTTATCGGTACGGGAGAAAAAACATCGCTGAAAACCGGATTTGTTATTTCTGGTTTGCCACATATCAAAGATGCATATTTCAATATTCCTCATTTTGAATTGCAAACAGGTAAAGCGGATGTAACAGCATTGGTTGGTAAGGAAATTTTACCCGTTAACCTGAATCTCCCTCCTGACCTTGCAATCAATGGTAATTTTAGAGGGCGGATGGATGACTTCGAATCATCTGTCGAAGCATTTTCTGATTACGGAGCAATTTCAGTTATGGCAGAAATAGATCAGGATGAAAACTTCAATGGTAAAATTAATGCCAGGCAATTTAACCTTGGGAAACTAATGAATGACAGTTTGCTTTTAGGAACTGTTTCAACGGATATCAAGGTAAATGGAAAAGGTTTAACTAAAGATAGCATTCGCGCAGAAATTAGTGCATCGGTCCCGGAGATCAATCTGAATAAATACCCGTATCACAATTTAAACATTGCGGGCAGAATTACCGGGCAGCAATTTGACGGAAAAATTACTTTAAATGATTCGAATGCTGTTTTCGATTTGACAGGCCTGGTGAACCTTTCACCCGGCAAAGAAAAATACCAGGTGATTTTTGATTTGAAGCATGCGGATCTTAAAAATTTAAATCTTAACGAAAGAGATATACAAGTTTCTGCAAAAGCATTTTCTGACTTGAAAGTAACTGGCTCAAATACTATTTCCGGCAATGCCGGGATTACAAACGTAGTATGGGTTGAAAATAAAAACAAATATGTCATTGATCCGTTATTGTATGCTTCGGTGAATGAATCCGTGCAAAATGATTTGAGCTTAAACAGCTCATTAGTTTATGCAAAGCTTAATGGGATATGCAGCCCTCAGACAATTGCAGGAGAAATAAAAAAATGTGTAAATAAATCTTTCCTGCTTTTTGATCTGCCGGATACAACAGTAACAAATAACCCGCAACATTTCAATTTTGAAATAGCGCTCCATAAACATCCTGTTTTATCAGGCGGATTGATTCCGCAGCTCTCAGAGCTGGATTCATTTGTCATTCGCGGCAGCTTTAACAGCAATACCAATACGCTTACTTTCAATGCCGGTGTTAAATACGTTGTTTATTCAGGCATTGATGTCAGCCATGCTGTGTTCGATGTAAACGCCAATGGCAAAAATTTTAACTACACCTTAACCTGTGAAGACATCACAACCGGGCAGGCACGGCTTCAAAATTTTACAGCAGAAGGAAAGCTTGCGGAAAATAAGTCCTTTCTGAAATTGTCTTCTTTTGATGATCAGCAACAAAAGAAATTACTCATTACATCCGCCATGACAAAAGAAAATGACACGTATAAAATTTCTTTTGATCCCGGTGAGTTTTATCTTGCCGGTCAATCATGGGCGTTGCCAGCGGATAATTACCTGGCAATTGCAGGTAAGAATCTCTCGTTTCATAACCTGGCGCTTAAAAAGCCAGGAGAGGAAATTTCCATCACTTCGGTAAACAACCGTTTCAATGACGATATCAGCATAACGATAAAAAATTTTCAGCTGAGCAATATTTCCCGGCTAATTGAAAAAGATACCAGCCTGGCGGAAGGAAATATAAATGGAACTGTTCTTTTGAAAAGAATAAATCAGTCTTACGGACTGGTTGCAGATGTAACAATTGCAGATTTAAAAGTGAGAGAGATTAAAACCGGCAACTTTTCTTTAAAAGCTGAAAATACAGATCAAAATAAATTTAACATAGATGCGCGATTGACAGGCGAAGGAAATGAAATTGCAGTTACCGGTTATTATAGAACGGATAGCGTCAACAAAGCTTTGAACATAGAAGCGTCTGTCAATTCACTCTCGATGAAAACCATTGAAGCATTTTCAATGGGGCAAATAACAGAAAGCAGTGGCACCGTAGAAGGTAAGCTTCTCGTGCAGGGAAATTTAAAAACACCCGAAATTACAGGAAGCCTGCGTTTCATAAATGCGGCTATGCGTCCCGTTGCAACCGGAAATAAGATCAGCCTGCAAAATGAAACCATCGAAATCAAAAAAGATGAAATCCATTTCGATCATTTTACAGTTCGCGATGCCGGTAACCAGGCTGCCGTTTTAAACGGATCAATAGAAACCACCAGCTTTTCAGACATCTATTTTAACCTTCATCTCACAGCTAAAAATTTTACATTATTCAACACAACTGAAAAAGACAATGAAAATTTTTTCGGTATCATGATTATAGACACCCGCATTGATTTAAAAGGAACGCCAGCACTCCCTGAAATCAGTTCCGATATCCGGTTTAAAAAAGGGTCCTATCTGACTTTTGTAACTCCGAAAAAACAATTAACCGCAGGCAGGGGCGAAAACGTTTTTGTTTTAGTGGACTCGCTCAATCTCGATCTTTCATCGCTTGAAAAAGAAGAAGAAGCCAAGCTTCAAAATGAATTTAAAGGAATTGAAATTACATCTAACATTGAAGTGGATAATGGCGTAATATTAAAATTTCTCATTGACCCCGTCTCGAACGATTCCTTAGTGGTAAATGGAAATGCTGCTTTAAGCTTTTCAATGAACCGGAACGGGAAAATGAGCCTTACCGGAACGTATACACTTACCGGTGGGAGTTATAATGCGGCATTGCAGGCTGTCTTTACCAGGAAAAAATTTGATATAGAAGCCGGCAGCACGATTACATGGAGTGGCAATCCCTTCGATGCGGAATTAAACATTAATGCAATTTACAATGTCCGCACCAACCCGGCTGATCTTGTTGCCGACCAGGTGAGCGAAGGAACAGTTGATCCCGGTTCATACCATGAGCGGGTTCCGTTTTTAGTGTACCTTAAATTGCGCAAAGCATTGTTAAAACCCGAAATAAGTTTTGAAATTCAATTACCCTCCGAGCAAAAAGGTGTTTTAGGCGGCACAGTAAATGCGCGCCTGATGCAACTGAATGAAGACCCTTCCGAGCTCAATAAGCAAGTGTTTGCATTGCTCGTTTTAGGACACTTTGTAAATCAAAATACGATTGAAGCGCAGGGTGGTGGCGGTGGCATGTCAGATATGGCGCGTGCAAGCGTAAGCAGTTTTTTGTCAGCACAGCTTAGCCGGTACACTTCAAAAGTCCCCTGGTTCGAATTGAATGTTGACGTGCAGTCTTATAATGACTATGCTTCAGGAACAGTTGAAGGTAAAACCGAAGTGGGACTGGAGCTCCGCAAAGAACTCTTTAATAACCGTGTCAGTGTGGAAATAGGCGGAAATGTAAATGTATCCCCTGAAAAAACGCATCAAAATACAGCCAGTGAAATAACGGGTGATGTAACCGTAAAATACAAGCTCACCGATGACGGACGTATTCGCCTCAAAGCTTTTTGCGACAACCAGTACGAAGATATAGAAGGAGAATTGTCCCAGGCAGGTGTCGGCATTCTTTATACGCGGGATTTTGACAGGTGGAAGGAAATTTTTAAACCTCCCGCAAAATCAATTCCGGATGATAAAAAAGAAAAAGTTCCTTAAAAAAAATTTTCTGAAGAGAAGGATAAATAAAAACAATGTTCAATAAAACAGCATGCACTGTAATTTGCATATTCCTGGTTTCATGTTCCGGGCTGCGTTATTTGCCTGAAGGTGAAAAATTATATACCGGGGCTCAAGTTGAATTGCTGTCTTCTCAAAAATTTAAAGATAAAAAAAAGTTCCTCCGTGAAGCGGAAAAAATAGTCAGCCCCAAACCCAACAAATCCTTTCTTGGAATCCGTCCCGGGCTGTGGCTGTACGGAGTAGCCGGGAACCCGAAAAAAGGGCTCCGCAAATGGATAAAAACCAAGCTTGGCGAGCCGCCTGTTTTGTTCAGCACTGTCCAACCGGAAAAAACTTACTTGCTGATAGATGCCCGCCTTTACAACAGGGGGATGTTTAAAGCTGTAACTACCTTTACGATTAACGAAAAGAAAAAAACAGCCGGTATCCGTTACACCACTGCAGCCCATCCGCCTTTTATTATTGACACAGTTTTTTTTCCTCGTGATAAAGACGCGTTGAGCATGCTCATAGCCTCACAGCAGGCCAATTCACTTGTAAAGCCCGGTGATAATTACAACCTCGACATCTTAACAAAAGAAAGAGAGCGCATTGATGAAGTTCTGAAAGATAACGGGTATTATTTTTTTGACCCCGATCAGCTCCTGTTCAAAGGTGATACATCAGAAACGAATAATACAGTAACTGTTGCTTTAGGCATCAAGGACAAAACACCGCACGAAGCATTGCGCGCTTACAGGATAGATTCTGTTTCTGTTGACATGAGCTATACTATAGAGAAAAAAACAACCCTCGCTGAAAAAGATACCCTGGTTATGGATGATGTAAAATTTTATTTTAGTGAATTAAAGATAAAGCCTCCAGTTATACTGCGTTCAGTTTTTCTGAAGGAAAACGAACTGTATTCCAAAAAAAACCACCAGGCTACATTGAACCATCTTATCTCAATGGAAAATTTCAAATTCGTAAATTTAAAATTTGAAAAAAACGACAGCATCCATCCCGGTTATCTGAATGCAGACATACGGTTGAACTTTCTCCCCAGGCGCACCTTCGATTCCGACCTTTCACTCGTTACAAAATCTAACGATTTCATCGGCCCGCAGCTGACTGTCAGCTACAAAAACAGGAATACCTTCCGGGGGGCCGAACGGCTCAACCTCACACTAAGCGGTTCGATCGAAACGCAATTCAGCGGAAAGTACAAAGGCCTCTACTCGTACGAAATCAGCCCGAAGGCAGAATTGATTGTGCCGCTCTTTATCCAGCCGTTTAAAATTAAAAATTCTTCAATTTATAATATTCCGAAAACAAAATTTTCCATTGGCTATTCCTTCCTGCACCGGATAGACTACTACGACCTTACCTCCCTGCAGTTGGTGTATGGATTCAACTGGAAAAAAAATATCAAACAGGAGCATGAGCTGTATCCCATAAATATCAATTTCACTTCCATTTTCAACGAATCAGAACAGTTCAGCGAAATGCTCGAAGAAAATCCCTATCTCAAAGAAAGTTATGAAGAGCAGTTCATTGCAGGTGTCTTTTATTCATACACCTATAACGAACAGGCAGTGGAACATAAAAAAAATCAATTCTATCTCAATACAACTGCTGAATTGTCAGGCAATGCACTGTCTTTAATAAAGAACGTTTTCGAAAATCAAAAACCAACTCCTGAAAATCCATTAAGCGTTGCGGGATATATATATTCGCAATTCGCAAGATGGTCGCTCGACATGAGGGAGCATCTCAATTTCAAAAAAGAAAATTCGCTGGTATTGAGATTATATACCGGTATCGGCAAAGCTTACGGCAATTCATCACAGCTTCCATACATCAGGCAATTTTTCAGCGGGGGCCCCAACAGCATTCGTGCATTTGAAATTAATTCGCTTGGTCCCGGAACTTACCGCGAAAATGCGGACCAGTCAACGGCTTTCGTTGAGCAGGGTGGCGATATAAAGCTCGAAGCCAATGCAGAATACCGCAACAACCTCGTAGGTTTTTTAAAAGGCGCTGTATTTATTGATGCAGGGAACAACTGGCTGCTGAAAGAAAATCCGTCCATTAATTCAGAGCCGTTTTCGTTTTCGCGCTTTTACAAAGAAATTGCTGTAGGCACAGGCATTGGTTTGCGTATAGACGCTTCCTTTTTTGTAGTGCGTTTTGATTTAGCATTTCCACTTCGCAAGCCCTGGCTGGAAGAAGGAAGCAGGTGGGTAATTGATGAGATTGATCCCGGAAGTTCCGCATGGAGGAAAGATAACCTCGTTTTAAATGTTGCTATTGGTTACCCGTTTTGACTCATAAGAAAATTATAAACTCAAATCAACATAAATCATTCGTACATTTCCAGCCTGAGTCTTGTTTCCTCGAGGTCAAGTTCTTTTTCAATCTTTCTTAAAATTTCTTCACTCGATTTACCTTCTCTGTGCAGGCGTTCAACTGTTTTCCGTTCAACACCTATAAGGTCTAACTGCAATTGGGTATATTCATTAAAAACATTTACCCCAAGTGTTTTGCCTCCTCCAAAGTAACTGGCAGGAAGCTCCGTTTTTTGCAGCCTGTTAAATTTTACTTCATACTTGCTTTTAATGTTGGTAAGCAGGGTATCATGCATTAATGAAAGATTATCTTCAATATGCGAAATGGTTTCTGCCACTACGTGGGTACGTACTTCATATTCTTCAGCCACAATTGAATGTTTCGGAATCTTTAATTTTTTTATGATCCACGGCAGCGTAAGGCCCAGCAATACAAGGGTTGATAATATAACACAGAAGGCGAGATAAATTACCAGGCTGCGTTGTGGAAAAGGCATGCCATCCTGCAATGTAAGAGGCAGTGCCAGTGCGGCAGCCATAGATACTACGCCCCGCATACCCGCCCAGCCGAATACCACCATGTTACGTGAAACAAACTGTTCATCTTTTATGCTTCGCCTGTTGCGGAAAAATGGTAACGAAGCGGAAGGGATGATCCAGATAAACCTTACCAGTATAACTACACCGCTGATAACGGCTCCGTACAATAACAATTCACTTGCAGGGTATTCGCCAATACCCGCCATTACATTGCGCAGCTGAAGCCCCAGGAAAACAAAGATGAGGCTGTTTAAAATAAATACAACCACTTCCCACACAGCATAAGCCATTATCCTGCTTTCGTGGCTGAATATCTGTCCCGAACGGAAAGAAAGGTATAACCCGGTGATTACAACAGCTAGCACGCCTGAAAAGTGAAAATATTCTGCAAGCAAATAAGAAGCAAAAGGAGTGAGGAACGTAAGTGTTACTTCAATAACAGGGTCGCATACGAATTTCTTATGTATAAGATATAACGCATAGCCTACACCCAATCCTGTGCCGATTCCTGCTGTCACCACCACCAGAAAATTAAACCCTGCCTCCCACAAAACAAAGTTGCCTGCCGTTACTGCCGTTAAAGCATATTTATAAGCAATCAGGCCGCTGGCATCATTCACCAGGCTTTCTCCTTCCAGTATAGTGATGAGCCGGGGATGCAGGCCTAACCCCTTGGTAAGTGAAGTAGCCGCAACGGCATCAGGAGGCGATACAATAGCGCCAATAAGAAAACACAGCGGCCAGCTTAAACCTGGAATGAGCAAGTGAGCGGTCACAGCCACCAATATGGTAGTAAGCAATACAAGCCCTACAGCCGCCCACGTTATGGGTCTTATCGCAGCTTTGAAATTATGCCAGCTTGTATTCCATGCCGCGGCATATAAGAGCGGGGGTAAAAAAATGATAAAGACAACTTCAGGATTGAGTGAAATAATAGGCAGCCCTGGTATGAGGCTTATGGCAACACCCGACAGCACTAATACAATAGGGAACGGAAACTTAAACCTGTTGCTGAGCAATCCTAAGAAGGTGATGCCAAACAGCAGCAATAAAATGAGGCTGACATTTTCCATTGGACAAAAATAAATGTTTATAAATAGTAAATCCGTAGCCTACCACGGTTAACAAGCTCAGGCGCTTAAGTAAGTTAAAGGGCAGGAGGGAAGCCTATGTGAATTGCTCACCCAGCGGAGAGAGCCGCTCATTCAATGGATACAGGTGCTCACACAGTGGAGTGAACCGCTTACTCAATTGACACAGGTGCCCACTTCACTTCGTTATGCAAATGGTGATTACATCATTGAGGATTAAAGGATAAATTAAAGGACGGAATATTGAAAAAGGCTTTTAAAGGTCGCCATGATTTAAGAAAGGAATATTTACTTCTATCATTTCTTCAACCGGGAAAAAACTTTCTTTAACCCGTGGCATAGTTTTGTAATTTACATACATCAAAGCGCCTCTTACATCATCCTCATTTTTAATCCTGGCGAATGTAACATAAGGTGCATATTTAGCAATATATTCTCTTACTATATCATCAACCACGAGCCCTTTTCTTAGTTCGCCATAACCCGTTTTTACAAATACTCTGTGTGGCGGCTTGTCACAAAAAATAGCATAAATACCAATTCCATCAAATAATTTATCCTTTAAATCAATGGTCTTATAATCCATATATGAGCCATTTTTGTTTTTCGCCCAATCTAAAACAAGGCTTCGCATAAAGTGTTTTTCCATTTATATGTTTATATTATTTCAGTGTATTAATGAAAACGGAATTAATAAATATAGGGTTGATAAAGATATGAAAACAAAGTTAACCAAATTAGCGCAGGTCAAAAGGCGTGACCTGGCTTTTTCAATTCCCTTTTATGGGTTTAGAAAGTACCTTCCTGACTTATGTGTAGCTGACACGATTTATAACATACAGATTACCCGTCATCCTGGTAGCAATCGCACCTGTGCCCGGCAGGAATGGAATCTATGACGGTTATTTTTTTTCAAATAAACAACTAAAACATAACTGCGCGGATTATATAAATTACTACCTTTAGCCCCTGACCAAAACCAACTACCTATGAAAAACTACATCATTTTATTATTCGCGATATTTGTTTCATCGCAGGCTTTCAGCCAGAAGAAAAAAAAACCAGAGGAAATGCAATTACAAATTGATTCCCTCATCCAGGCAAACACTGCGCTCTCGGGCAAGGTAGATTCCATTTCTAAAGACCTGGCGATTTACCACGGGCTTTATACAACCATTAAGGACAAGGTTATAAAATATGATTTTGACCCGGCAAAGATGTCCCAGATTATTGATTCCCTTAGGACACACAGGGATTCAACATTCACCGGGCTTACGGCTGCTTCCGCTTCTTTAAAGGATACTTTATTCATTCTGAATAAAGAAAATATAAAGCTTAAAGCATCACTTGACAGTATTACTACCACGGAAGCAAACAAAGCCAAGGTGATAGCTGAACTAAAAGAGTTAAAAGGACTTCTCGATAACAAAATTATTACCCAGCCGGAGTTTGATGCCAAGAAAGCGAAAATAATGGAAAGGTGGCAATGACCGGACAGTTTATTTTTAGCCACGGGTAATAGTACCGGTACTCATTGATTTTGGCCCGGCAAAGATGTCCCGGGTTATTGTTTCAATAACCCCTGCCTGTATTTTTTTAGATAAATAAAAATAAAAACTAAAATGGCAATATTATATTGCCATTTTTTTTGGTTTTAAAATAAATTATAAACATTTTTACATCCAATTTCTTTTTATCAATGTTTCTCATTCAATTATAATTACATGCAAA
>JBIOHJ010000103.1:0-11421 GCA_044448905.1 Bacteroidia bacterium
ATGAAGAAGCTATACGGGTTGTAAAACAAATGCCCAAATGGACTTCTGGAAAAATGCATGAGAAACCGGTAAGAGTTCAATACAACCTGCCGGTCAGGTTTGCAAGGAAATAGATTCAATTTTATTTTTCGCAAATCCTGATTCGGTTTTCTCCTTTTCTTTACTTCCGATTTTTTTAATTTAAATTCTTTAAAGTTTCTTTAATCTTTTCAAAATCCGGAAGCAGGCTTGCATTTTCCAGCACCTCGGCATAACGGATTATTCCATCCTTATCAATAACAAAAGCTGCACGCTTCGAGGTTCCTTTCATGCCGAAATTAAAAACATCATATTGCGCACCGTATAACCCGCTTACCTCTTTATTGTAATCGGAAGCAAGAGTAAAATTCAAATTATGTTCTTCTTTATATCTTTTCAGCACATAAACACTGTCTGTCGAAATGCCGATGACAATTGCATTAATCGAATTAAAAAAATTAAAATCATCACGCGCGGTACAGAGTTGCTTGGTACAGGTACTTGTAAAAGCTGCCGGAAAAAAATGCAGTACTACGGGGTGTCCTTTTAACGATTCAAGTGAAACAGGTTGCTTGTCGGAATTGTATAAAGTGAATAATGGGGCTTTATCAGAAGGCTTTAATCTCATAAGCTGTAAGATTGAGTTATTAATATTGACGTGTGTAAAAATAAAAATTAACACATCAATAAAATTCTTGCAGAAATAAAATTTACATATACCTTCACCGCCTTAAACCTCCCGAAGTTTCGGGATAAAAAACTATGACCATGAGAAAATACATCATTGAATTCATCGGAACTTTTTTTCTTGTATTCGTTATTGCACTTACCACCAACAATCCCCAGATTTGGGCTGCAGGCGGAACTCCTTTTGCACCTATTGCCATTGGCACTATACTTATGGTTATGGTTTACATGGGTGGTCATATTTCAGGAGCGCATTATAACCCGGCTGTAACGCTTGCTTGCTGGATGAATAAGAAAATTGAATCGAAAGATGCCATAACCTATATGGTAGTTCAGGTACTCGGTTCAATAGTGGCTGCGCTGCTTTTTTATTATATACTGGGTAGGAGCATGGGCGCACCCAAACCCATGAGCGGATTTGATTACAACTTAAAACCCATGCTGGTAGAATTGGTTTTCACGTTTGCTTTAGCACTGGTGGTTCTAAATGTTGCTGTTTCGAAAGATGTTGCCGGGAATTCTTATTACGGTTTAGCCATTGGCTTTACCGTTATGGCGGCAGCCTATGCAGGCGGACCTATTTCTGGCGGTGCATTTAATCCTGCGGTTGGTACCGGACCCACTTTAATTAACGCATGGTGTGGTGGTGGAAGTTGTGAAGCATGGTGGATTTATTTAGTAGGTCCTTTTGGAGGCGGGGCACTTGCAGCAATTGTTTATAAAATGACGAATGCAAAAGAAAACCAGTAAATAAATTCTACTTTCTTAATCATACCTTTTTACCTGTCGCGAATTTTCAAAATAAATCATTAGAAATATTTTTTGTTCGGTGCTTGAGAGTCGCAAGTCAGGCAAATCAGGATAATTTAAATTATTAATATATAAAAGGTGTTCGAATCCTGCACGAATATTTTTATATAGTGTAACCGAAATGCTCGGTTTGATAAGTGAAACGTGGCTGTCTTCTTCAGGACCTACCAGCGTATAAAGCCGGTAATAATATCCGAGCAGACTTAAGGTGAGGATATTTCTGAAATCAAAAGAGCTTTCAAGCTTCACTTCGAGTCCGCCACTGTAATTGTATTTCCTGTAAGTAGCAGTATCAGAAGGCGCCTGGCGCGTGCTGTTTCCCGCAAGAGGCACACCGCTTACAAACACATTGTTATAAAAAGCAGATTTGTTCATAGAAATTTTTGTTGCTGCTCCGCCACCGAAAGTAATCGTGCCCAATTCAAAGGTAGAATTATTCCAATAGTTGTAATGCTGGAACAATCCATAAAGCATTTTAAAATTTTTTGTATCCACATTCCTGCCTGTGAGTAAACCATAGCCGGTAATATTATCAAGCTTTATTGTTCCTGCCAGGAAATTAAATTCAGTGCGCAGCTTAAAAAAGTCAAACGGCTTACGAATCCTGTTTTCAAAAGGGTCACCATAAAAAACAGAAATATTGAGAAAAGGATTATCTTCACCGGTATTAAAATCGGTTCCTTCATTCAGTCTTCGTACCCCACCGAATAGTGTAAGGTTGAGCAGGTCAGCCTGGTAAGTGGTGTCACTTGTAACGCGGGATACTTTACCCTGGAAAATCCTGTTAAGGCCGCGCATAGGATTCACAATAGCGGCACCGGTTTCGCGAATCACCCTTGGTCCTCCCCGCTTCCGGTCATTAAGAATATTGGAACTGATGCGATAGAAAATTTCACCGAGAAACCATCCGGCAACAGGCGTAGCGATAATATCGTTGTAAGAAGGTGCAGTGGTTTCGCCAAAGTATTCCCATAATAAGCTGCCTCCAATGGCAAACGGAATGGAGGCTGCAAAATTATACCCATTAGAGCGTGCAGCATTAAAGTAAAGGCTGCCGGTATAAGGATGCCCTATGAAATTAACACCAAACAAATCTCTGTCCCACTCCCATGAAGCTTTTAAATTTTTTTTCCAGGTTTCAGTAGTTACCTGCGCCCAATCATATTTAAAAATATATTTGTTAACAGCACAGAGCGATGCATTGAATCCTATAACTTCAGCAACGGGTATCCACAACGGATATTTTTTTTCATAATAAGGATCATCTTTCAAAAGGTCGCCATAATGAGTACGGGCAGTTGTATCAGCTTTTCCCGGTTGAACTTTAGGCGCCACAGGAGTTGGCTGTTGTGCGAAAAGATTTAATGAAATGAAACAAATTAATAAGAGCGAAAGTTTTCGCATAAAACAAATTTTATGTGAATTGCAAAACTAACTAACGTGCCGTTTTTCTTTTAAGCACAGGCTAATTTACAAAGGCCTTCTTCCTTGTATAACTCTTAGTAAAACAGCAACTATTGCTATAACCAGCAATAAATGTATTATTCCAGTTGCATGAAAGCCTAAAAATCCGATTAACCAGGCGATGATTAGAATCACGGCTATGGTATAAAGTAAGTTTCCCATATTGTTAATTTTTTTTTGTTTGTAAATCCTCTTTAAAAATATATGCCACATTTAGGATAAAGTGAGCAAAACGACTGATTGAGAGTTTGTTTTAATACAATTTCATAAAGCAGTTGCCTAGCTTCAAGTAAGGTTGTTTTGGAGAAAAACGGGGATAATGGAGGACACTGGCATAATTATTTAAATTAAAACATTATCAGAAACTAAAAATCATGAAAAAGAGAATATTAATTGCGTGTGCAATTTTGGTTGCAGCCTGCAATTCTACACGGCCGCAAGCACCTGCTGTGGTAATAAGCGATAAAACCGGGTGGCATAAGATAGGAGTAAGAACAGTTGATTTAAAAAAAGATAAGGATGAGATACCGGTAATAGGTGCCAACCGTTTTGCGGCTGTAAAATTTAAAGTTATTGATGCCGCTATTGATCTGCAGGATTTGGAAATATATTATGCAGACGGAAGCAGGGAAGATATCCAAATATACGCACCGCTGGTATCGGGAAATGAAAGCCACACCGTTGACCTGAAAGGAAATGAAAGCGACATCCGGAAAATAGTTTTCGTTTATAAAACGCTTCGTAACCGCAACGATGAAAAAGCAACTGTGGAAATATGGGGATTAAAAACAAATGTTCCCGACACTACTGTAAGGGAAGTGAAAACCAAGAGCGATGTGGATAATAAAAATCCCGAAGATGGCGAATTGCCAAAACCTGCCGTGATAATGACCGATAAATCGGGATGGCAAATGATAGCATCAACGCATGTTGATTTTAAAAAAGACCGTGATGAAGTGATAGTGGTTGGAAAAGACTTGTTCCGCCAGGTTAAATTAAAAGCAAGCGATGCTTCCATTGAGTTGGATGAACTGATTGTGTATTTCGAAAATGATAACACGCCTCAAAAAATACCCGTGAAAAGCATTTTAATGGAAGGCAAAGAAACACGTGTGATGGATTTAGAAGGCAGAGACAAACCCATCGGTAAAATAGGTTTGACTTATCGCACCATTCAAAACCAGGATAAAGAAAAAGCCGAAATACAAATATGGGGACTTAAATGAAAAATATTGATATGGATATATTGCCGCAGATTCACAGATTTTATTTTTTAATCTGTGAATCTGTGGCTAATTGCATTGGAATTTAAATTCAAAACGTATGAGAAATAAAAAATACATTATTTGTTTGGTCTTCGTAACCCTGTTTTTAAATGTGTATTCGCAGCAGGATACTACTCGTTTACAGCCAGGCGATTCATTAATTACGGGTGATGTTGATGCAACCACTCACCAGGAAGTTTATAAGCTTAACCTGGCTGTTGACATTCCCATTGTTGCGGTAGGTGGCGGATGGTCGGCATTTGCGTTTACAAAAATTTATAAAAAAGACCCGTCAACTCCCGAGCAAATAATGAATCTCGATAAAAACGATATTAATTCTTTCGACAGGGGATCAGCAGGTAACTGGGATGAAGAAGCCGATAAAATAAGCGATTATCCTTTTTATGCGTCAATGCCGCTTCCCTTCTTTCTTCTTTTTGATAAAGAAATAAGACACGATGCCGGTAAAATCGGTTTACTGTATCTCGAAGCCCTGGCTATAACGGGTATGATATATACAGGTTGTGTATATTTTGTTGACCGTTACCGCCCGCAAACATATAACACTTCAATTCCTGTAGAAGACAGAACCGGTGGTAATTATAAAGATGCATTTATTGCCGGGCACCCTGCGCTTGTTGCCACAGCTACTTTTTTCACCGCCAAGGTTTATTCTGATTACAATCCCGATTCAAAATTCAAATATGCTTTATACGGGCTGGCAGTTGGAGCCACCGGGTATACAGTTTACCTGAGGCATATAGCGGGAAAACATTTCCCCTCTGATTTCATCCTGGGAGTATCTACCGGCATTTTAAGCGGAATGCTTGTTCCCCATTTTCATAAAAATAAAATGCATAAGGATTCGCGGCTGGGCTTTATGCCTGTGAGCAACGGAAAAATGCACGGCTTTGCTTTAAGGTATTCGCTGAAATAAGTTTTGAGAAAAGAAAATAAGAGAGTGGTAAAGCGGGTTGGGAAATTGACTGCGATGTAATTTCCCACCCGTTCACTTTCTTAATTGGCTAATCACACAATTTCAACCTGGCAAGGGTTCGCTAAGAGATTTAATAATCCATTCATAGTTTTTTTTTATATTATTTCGATACTTTATCAAACAGTTCGCTAATACACCTACCTTTGGTTGGATTAACGAATTTTTTTTGAAATGGAAGTTCGTATATTTAAATGTTATCCGTAATTTTTTATCGCGATGATTAAACTGTATTGCTTAATAATGTTTCTCACTTGCAGAGTTTGTAGCGGACAAAATTTGGTTCCAAACCCGAGTTTTGAAATGCATGATACATGTCCGGACAATGGTAATCAAATAAACTTCGCTACATTTTGGAATAACCCGCAACCTTATTCCTCACCGGATTATTTTAATGCCTGTGCAATACCACCTGGATACAGCGTCCCCCTCAATATTATAGGATATGAAGCAGCACATTCAGGAGTAGCATATGCAGGAATAGTCACTGCTCATTTAAATCCTAATACACCTAATGCTTGGAATGCCAGAGAGTATATTCAGGCAGAACTTTTGGATACTTTGCAAGGAGGAATAAATTATTGTGTTTCCTTTTACGTCAGTGCAGGTGATTCTGTATATTATACTTCCAATAACATTGGAATTTATTTTTCCCAGACAGAAGTTCAAGACACCACATGTCAGTTTTGTAATTTAACATACACGCCACAATTAGAGAATTCACTTTCAAATAATATAGTCGGTAATGGATGGACATTAATTTCTGGAAATTATACAGCTTCAGGAGGGGAAAAATATATTGTAATTGGGAATTTCAGGGACAGTGCGAATACTCAAACAACTTTTATCGGATTTACTTCTCTGTTGTTCGCATATTATGCTTTCTGTTATATTGATGACGTATCTATATCCATTGATTCGACTATGTGTAGTGGCACAGGAATTAATGAAGTTAATGAAAATGAATTATCCTTATTTCCAAATCCTGTTACAGATAAAATAAATATTACAACAAAAGGAAATGAACTTGTTGAAGCAAATTTCTTTGATGTAACAGGGAGAAAAATATTAAGGCAATCATTTACAAATTCAATTTCAATAAACGCAGAACAACTTGCAAAAGGTATTTATCTTTACGAAGTGAGTAACAAAAACGGAGTGATTAAGAAAGGAAAGGTTGTAAAAAATTGAGAGTGTTTTTCTAAGTTTAGCACTTATTTATTCGTAGTCAACTCACACCCCGTAATGCAGTGAACCTCGAGTGGCGATTTTAAATCTTTCCGGTGATGGATAAGCAGCCGTTCGAAACGCCCGTAAAATTCAATTTCAAAAAAACCTTCCTCGTTCCAGATAAAATATTCGTTTTCTTTAACGGTTTCTTTGTAATCAACATGGTCGGTTTTGCTGCCCGCCCCGCTTACAATGTAATGGAGGCTGTCGTTAAAAAAATATTCAAGCGAGTGTTCATGCCCAGCCACATAATAAATATCGGGGCGGTGCTGCAGCTTCAAAAGACTGTCGAGACGTTGAGCCATGCTGCCATAAGGAGGGTAATTTGTATTGGAATCTGCAAACCGCCTTACCATCTTTTGCCAGCCAACTAAAGGCAGCGAATGTCTTCCTTTGGCATGGATAGGATGATGCGCCACTACAATAATTTTTTGCTTTTTGGCTGTGCCCTCCGCAAGCTGTGTTTTCAGGTTACGGTAAAATGCATTTAAGATAAGCGTATCTCTTTTCCTGTCACCTTCTCCTAAAATCAACCGGTACGAATCAATAAAGATAACACGTGTTTTGCCCTCATTAAATTCCCTGAAAACAGGACCGGGACTGCCACCATCAGGAATAAAAATATTATCAAGGCTCTTTAAAGTCGAAAAATCTTTCCCTTTCATCACACTCTCAATAAATTTTTCCTGCTTCAGCAAAGCTCTTTTTCCATACCGGAGATTGGTATAATTCCACCAGTCGTGGTTGCCCGGAATAAAATATGCCCATCCTTCGTATCCTTTTAAAATATTCAATTGCGACATCACTCTTGCTACTGTTATTTTACTTCCGTCATATCCTTTTACCTTCATGGGCAATAAGCCGTACATAGCTTTCCGGTAGCAATTGTCGCCAAGAAAAACGACAGCGCTGTTCGGGTTTTCGTGCAATTTTTTTCCCAAGTCAAGCAGGGTAGCTTCTGTGGTATCATCGTCACCGGCATCTCCAATCAGGTATAACCTGAAAGTGGGTTCCTCAGGTTTTTGTGCAAAAACATTAACAGAAAAAATTAAACAGGAAATGAGAAAAATGACAGGAAAATTATATTTCATAAAGTAAAAAAAGTGAATCTTTTACAAAGTAGAGCCCTGAATAAAATCTCCGAATGTTTTATAACAAAAGTTTGTGCCAATCTAAAAACTTTCCCGGCTAAAAAATCTAAGCAGGTTCGCTCACAAGTATAGGTTCGCTCACAGGTTCTTCTTTACCCGGAACCGGAACAGCAGTATTTGAAAAAACAACAGAGTCCACATCTGTGTTATTCTCCTTTAAAATTCCCATAAAAACAAAGCAGCTCAAAACAATAAGAAAAATTAAATCCGTTTCGGGAATAGCATCAGCGTGTGTGTTAAGGTGCATAGATGCTTTAGATTTTGAATTCAATTTATACCTGATTATTTCTTTCCTGTCATTTGAATAAACAGAGAGTTTTACAAACAGAGGATTCTGAGATTTGCATAAATACCTGTTTCCATTTTCAAACTCAATAAATGCCTTGTTATCCCTGAAAAAACGTTTTAATATCAATACCTGCTTATTCCCTTCTTCCAAAACGGTAACAGGGTTCCAAAAACCCCTGTTGCGGATAGTATAAGCTTTATCTTTCCACTTAAAAGAGGCACGTTTTTTTTTACCTGTTTTTAATTCAATGATAACCTTGTTATTTTTTTTTAAAAAAACTTTCTTTTTTTTAAACTGCCATGTCATGGAGTTCTGTATGTTAGTATCATTCATTTGTTGTATTTTTTGTTCAGTAGAAGTTAATAAAATATACAAGTAAAATTATAAAATAATTATATGCGATTATAAGATTTGAAAAACTAATTTTACAGAAAGAAATTTTTATGCCACGGGGAAAGAATATTTTTTATTCATTTAACTTTATTTTACTTTTAATTAACTCTACTTTTATTTCCAAGTGCACAGATCCGGTAATGAAATACAAGGACTTACCTTATAAACTTACCCAGCCCTCCAAAGAATACATTCTTCAGCATAAGCTGACAGAAGTTTCGGGGTTGAGTTTCATTTCAGATACGGAAGTAGCGCTTATCGAGGACGAAGACGGCACAATCTTTTATTTTAACCTTGAAAAAGGGGTAATCACAAGAAAAATTTCATTTGGCAAGGACGGTGATTATGAAGACCTCAAAATATTGGGAGATACAGCTTATATCATCAGAAGTGACGGGACATTATTCGAGGTTTTAAATTTGAAAGGCAAGTCATCGGGAATGATAAAAAATAAATATAAAACGGGTCTTGACCAGAAAAACGATACCGAAGGTTTGTGCTATGACGATACGCGACATCTTTTACTGATATCCTGCAAAGACAGCCCTGGTGAGGATGAAAAATATAAAGACAAAAAAGCTATTTACAGCTTTGACCCGCAAACAAAGAAATTGTCCGATAAGCCCGTTATTCTTATAGATATAAGTGAAGTGGAAAATGTTGCTTATGGCACGGGTAAAAATATTATTGAAAGATTCATGAGATTTTACAGGGGAACAAAACAAAGCTCTTTTCTGCCCTCAGGACTTTCCATTCATCCTTTTACTCACGATATTTATGTTATTTCTTCTGTAAGCAATTTACTCGCGATTATTGATACGACAGGTAAAGTTAAGCATGCTATAAAATTATCAACAAGAGTATTTAAGCAGCCCGAGGGCATTGCATTTGATTCTAAAGGTAATTTGTATATTTCTAATGAAGGAAGAAGAGGAAAAGGCAATATTTTGAAATTTTTATATTTAAAAGATTAACTGTTCAGTAACAATGTATTTTATTTTATGACAAAAACACATGCACTCCTGTTTTTAATAGTTCTTTTTCTGTACGGGTGCAGTAGCCAAAAACCATTTTACAATAAGAAAGAAACCGATTGGGCAACTAAAAAAATACCTGGAGTTCCCCTCAAATATTCCGTTTACCTGCTGGGAGGACTTGGAGAGGGAACAGATTCTTCGACTGAAGTTCTCAGCATGCTTCAAAATCATATTGAAAAAGCTGACACTAACCACACCGTTGTTTTTCTGAGTGATCACATTTATGACAACGGCTTGCCTGAAGAAAATGATGCGAACAGGAAAGCTGCTGAAAAAAAGATTGATTCCCGCCTTGAATATTTGCTGAACGATAAAGGAAAAATACTTTTCATCTCAGGCGATCATGATATTATCAAAGAAAAAAAGAAAAGGAAAGAAACGGCATTACGGACTAAAAGCTATGTTGAAAATAAGCTGGGGAAAAAGAATATTTTTTTACCCGAGGATGGCTGCCCCGGTCCTGCGGAACTACACGTAACGGATGACCTTGTGCTTATTCCTATCAATACACAATGGTGGATGGTGGATAAAGATGAAAGAAATAATGACTGTGAAATTAAAGAAGAAGCTGACTGGGTGAACGCCATAAAAGATATTGCGGACAATAATCAACGGAAAAATATCCTGGTTTTAGGTCATCATCCTATGTTAAATGCAGGGAACCACGGTGGATATTTCTCAGTGAAGCAGCATATTTTTCCATTCACAGACCTTCATCGCAGCTTATACATTCCGCTGCCTGTGATAGGATCATTATATCCATTGTACAGGGCCGGCATCGGTACTAAATATGACCTTGCTTATCCCAGGTTTAAACAGGAAAGGAAAAACCTGGTTGCGGCCACGCAAGGCTACAGCAATATTGTTTACGCATCAGACCATGACCACAACTTCCAGTATTTCAAATACGACAAGCAGGATTTAATTGTCACGAATTCTTCCGCTGATCTTGATTGGGTGGGAAAAAGAAGAGCGTATTTTACATACTCTCACATGGGTTTTGTAAAACTATATTACCTGCAAAATGGCGAAGTATGGATGGAAATATTTGTTCCGGATAAGGATAAAAAAGAAGGCGTTGTGGTGTATCGGAAAAGATTAAAAGACAATGTTTATGGTAAACCCAATGACAGTACGGCTATAGATTCAAGGAAAGTTCCTGTAGGAGACAGCACTATTACAGTTGCGGCAGACAGCAGGTTAAAGGCCGGAAAATTCAAGGAATTTTTTCTCGGAAAACATTACAGGGATGCATGGACCACTCATGTAAAAGTCCCTGTGCTTGATCTGAGCCATGAACAGGGAGGATTGGAAATCCTTAAGAAAGGTGGCGGTTTTCAAACAAAGTCATTGCGTTTACGCGACCCGAAAGGAGAAGAATATTCCCTGCGTTCTGTAATAAAATATCCTGAAAGGCTGCTGGGGGAGGAAATGATGCACACGCTTGCGGCTGATATTGTAAAAGACCAGGCTTCCACAACACATCCTTATGCACCGTTGGTAGTGGATAACCTTTCAGACGCAGCGGGAGTCTTTCACAGCAACCCTAAGATGGTGTATATACCGAATGACAAAAAGCTGGAAGAATACAGGAAGGATTTTGGAAACACACTTGCATTATTTGAGCAGCGTGCAGATGGAAAATTCACTCCCTCTGAAAACTTTGGCAATGCACGCGAAGCGATCAGCTCTTCTAAATTGCTAAATGAACTTCATAAGGATAATGACAACAGGATAGATCAATACGCTCTTTTAAAAAGTAGGCTGTTTGATATTTGGATCCATGACTGGGACAGGCATGAAGACCAGTGGCGGTGGGGTGTTATTAAATGCAGTGCAGAAAACGCGGAACATTGCAAACAATTAAAAGCAAAAGACAAATATTATGTGGCGATACCCCGCGACAGGGACCAGGCATTTGCAAAATTTGACGGAGTATTTCCATGGATTGCCGGGCGCAAATGGGCGCTGCGAAAATTCCAGGATTTTAAAACTGATATCAGGGATGTGCCGGGGTTCAATTTCAATGCACGCAACTTTGACCATGCCTTTCTCTCAGAATTGACAAGAGAAGATTGGGAAC
>JBIOHJ010000104.1:0-11260 GCA_044448905.1 Bacteroidia bacterium
CACTTACCAGATGTTTTACTTTGGCTACCATTCCTAAAATTTGAGGAGTAGATTCCACTTCAACGGAATGATTTAATTTTCTTAATCCCATTGCAATCAACGTTCGTTTTTGAATGGCAGGATGATCAATTCCACTTTTAATTTGTTTGATTCTTATTTTGCTCATTTTGTTCAGCCGTTAAAAACCGTTTTTAATTTTTTCAAAAATCAACCGTGAAAAACATTTGATAGTTTAATACCACGTTGCTCACTTACCGCCAGCGCATCACGCATGCTCAATAAAGCATTAATAGTTGCCTTTACCACATTGTGCGGATTGGATGAGCCTTTTGATTTTGCCAATACATCATGTATTCCCACGCTTTCAAGAACCGCACGCATGGCACCGCCTGCAATTACACCCGTTCCGGGCGCAGCAGGCTTTAATAAAAAAATGGCACCTCCAAATTTTCCGATCTGTTCATGCGGTACTGTTGTTTTACTGATAATAACCTTTACAAGGTTTTTTTTAGCATCATCAATACCTTTTGATACCGCATCGGTTACTTCTTTTGCTTTGCCAAGTCCATAACCCACTACGCCTTTTTCATCGCCAACGACTACTATAGCCGCAAAACCAAAAGCACGACCTCCCTTGGTAACTTTTGTAACCCTGTTAATGGCAACGAGGCGGTCTTTTAATTCGATTTCGCTCGACTTAACTCTTTTTGAATTGGATGCTATCATTTGATTTTCTTAAAATTTTAAACCGGCATTTCTTGCACCGTCAGCAAGTGATTTTATCCGTCCGTGATACAGATATCCGCCACGGTCAAATATCACTTTGGTTATACCGGCTGCAGTGGCTTTTTCTCCCAACATTTTTCCAACTACTCCGGCAATTTCAGTTTTCTTTGATGTTGTGGTTTCTTTTATTTCGATTGATGATGCTGCGGCTAACGTACTGCCGGCTATGTCATCAATTATTTGTGCATAGATTTGTTTGTTGCTTCTGAATACAGATAAGCGTGGACATTCAGCCGTTCCACGAATTTTTTTGCGGATGCGGTTCCGGATGCCTTTTCTTCTGATTACTTTTTTTGTTTCCATGATTGATTAGGCTTTCTTGGCTGCAGATTTTCCTGCTTTGCGTCTTAATACTTCATTACTAAATTTTATTCCTTTTCCTTTGTAAGGTTCCGGAGTGCGCAGCGAACGTATCTTAGAAGCAACTGCTCCGAGTAATTGCTTATCGTGGCTTTCGAGAATAATAGTTGGATTTGAGCCCCGTTCAGTTTTGGTTGTAACTTTAATTTCGGCAGGAATATCAAATACTACGTGATGTGAATATCCAAGAACCAAATCAAGCAGTTGCCCCTGATTAGTTGCACGGTATCCCACGCCCACCAATTCCTGCTGGCTTGTATATCCTTTTACAACTCCGTTAACCATGTTATTAATGAGAGCACGATACAAACCATGCATTGATTTATGTCTTTTTTGTTCGGTTGCTCTTTTGAATTCAACTTTTGAATCGGCTACTGTAACAGTAATTCCATCTTCAATTTTTTGCGAAAGACTTCCTTTGGGTCCTTTAACGGTGATGATATTTTTATCAACGTTTACCTGCACTCCTGTAGGAATGTTTACCGGTAAATTTCCAATGCGTGACATTTATAATTTTTTAAAAATTATTTATTGAACATAACAAATTACTTCACCACCAATTTTTTCAACCCGGGCTTCTTTATCGGTCATCATTCCTTTTGAAGTTGAAATAACAGCAATTCCTAACCCGTTCATTACACGCGGGAGGCTATCATGACTCACATATTTACGCAGGCCGGGCTTACTTACTCTTCGCAAAACTTTAATTGCCGGAGATTTTGACACCGGGTGATACTTTAAAGCCACCTTAATACTTCCCTGCTTATTTTCGGTTTCATCAAATTTGTAATTAGAGATATATCCTTTGTTAAAAAGAATTTTAGTAATTTCTTTTTTAATTGTTGAAGCAGGAATTTCTACAATGCGATGATTAGCTTTCATTGCATTCCGTAGTCTGGTCAAGTAGTCTGAAATCGGGTCAGTCATTTTAAATTTATTATTATGAATTATGTTATGATATTCAATTACCAACTTGCTTTTGTTATTCCGGCAATTTTTCCTTCGAGCGCCATTTTTCTAAACAGGTTTCTCGAAATACCAAATTGACGCATATACCCACGTGGTCTTCCAGTCAGATTACAACGGTTGTGAAGGCGAACCGGTGATGCATTGCGAGGCAGCTTTTGTAAGCCAAGGTAATCACCTGATGCTTTTAATGCAGCTCTTCTTGCAGCATATTTTGCGGCTGTTTTTTGTTTTTTTCTACCCCTTGCTTTAATGCATTCTTTTGCCATTGATTCTTTATTATTTTATTTATATTGCCTGGTTACGAAACGGAATTCCAAATTCTTTTAATAGCTCCTTGGCTTCATTATCAGTTTTTGCTGTGGTCACAAATGTGATATCCATACCTGAAATGCGGCTTACTTTATCAATATCAATTTCGGGAAAAATAATTTGTTCGGTTATTCCAAGTGTGTAATTACCACGTCCGTCAAATCCCTTTTCATTAACCCCTCTGAAATCCCGTATACGTGGTAATGCAACAGCAATCAGGCGGTCTAAGAATTCGTACATTTTTTCGTCACGCAAAGTTGTGCGCACACCAATAGGAACATTTGCTCTCAGTTTGAAATTCGAAATATCTTTTTTTGATTTTGTGGAAACTGGTTTCTGACCTGTAATCGATGCCATTTCGCTGATCGCAGAATCAATAAGCTTTTTATCAGTAACAGCATCGCCTACGCCCTGGTTCAAACATATTTTTTTCAGCTTCGGAACCTGCATGACGCTTTTATACTCAAAGCGATCTTTAAGATTCTTAACTATTTCTTTTTTGTATTTCTCCTTAAGCCTGGGTGTATATTTCATTTTGAAATTTTCTATTTATCAGATTATTCCAATGCCTGATTACTTTATTATCTCTCCTGATTTTTTCGAATAACGCACTAATTTTCCATTATCTTCTTTTCTTCCCACACGGGTAGGATTTCCTGTTTTCGGGTCAATCAGCATGAGGTTGGAAATATGAATGGAAGCTTCTTTTTTCAAAATTCCGCCTTGCGTTTGTTTGGCATTAGGTTTGGTGCTTTTAGAAACCAAATTCACTCTTTCAACAATTGCTCTTCTTTCCTGAACAAGAATCTCAAGAATTTTTCCCTGTTGTCCTTTCGACTCACCGGTAATAACTTTTACTATATCTCCTTTGCGAAGATTAAGTTTAGGGATTTTATTTTTCTTTCTTTCCATTTTATAATACCTCCGGTGCTAATGAAATAATTTTCATGAATTGTTTTTCTCTTAATTCGCGTGCAACAGGCCCGAAAATACGTGTACCTCTCAATTCGTCCTGTGCTGTCAATAAAACAATGGCATTATCATCAAATCGGATGTAAGAACCATCAGACCGCCTGACTTCTTTATTAACCCGAACAACTACAGCTTTCGATACGGTACCTTTTTTAATATTACCGGCTGGTATTGCGTTCTTCACAGTTACTACAATTTTATCTCCTATAGAAGCGTATCTTTTTCTGGTACCACCCAACACCCTGATGCAAAGCGCAACTTTAGCACCGCTGTTGTCGGCAACTATTAATCTTGATTCCTGCTGTATCATTTTAGTCTGGAGTGTTTAATTCGGAGTCCGGAATAATTAAATTCCTGAACCTTGAATGAGTTTTTTATTTTGCTTTTTCCAATACTTCCACCAATCTCCATTTTTTATTTTTACTCAATGGGCGGGTTTCCATAATTAATACTTTATCTCCTATACCGCATGTATTGCTTTCATCATGCGCCATAAATTTATTAGTCTTGTTAATAAACTTTCCATAGATGGCGTGTTTTTCTTTTCTTTCAACGGCAACGGTTATAGATTTTGTCATTTTATTGCTGGTCACAAATCCAATTTTTGTTTTGCGGAGATTTCTTTCTGTAGTCATTGCAAATATTTATAATGAAACTTTGGATGTACGTTTTGTTAATTCGGTTTCTAAACGGGCAACAAGCCTTCGTGTGTTTCTGATTTTTAGAGGACTATCAAGCGGGGAAACAGCATGATTCATTTTAAGCTTTGAATAATTTGCTTTTTCTTCCTTAATCCGGTCACGGATTTCATCCGTAGTTAAATCTCTTACAATATTCTGTTTCATTGAAATTTATTATTGAACGTAGTCGTGCTTAATTACGAATTTAGTGTTCACGGGCAGCTTTTGTGCTGCAAGGCGCAATGCTTCTTTGGCATTATCAACAGGAATTCCATCGGCTTCAAACATGATAGTTCCGGGTTTTACAACGGCCACCCAATATTCAGGCGCTCCTTTTCCTTTTCCCATACGTACCTCTGCAGGTTTTCTTGTAATGGGTTTATCAGGAAATATTCTTATCCAGGATTGACCTTCACGTTTCATGTGACGGGTTAACGCAACTCTCGCGGCTTCTATCTGACGGCTTGTAATCCATCCGATTTCAAGCGATTTTAATCCGAAAGAACCAAATGATAACAGGTTGCCACGGGTAGCATTACCTTTAGCTTTCATTTTGTGCTGTTTCCTGAATTTTGATTTCTTTGGCTGTAACATTTTTTACTTGCAGTTTATTTTTTTTATTCGTGATGCTTGCTCTTTAATTTCTTTTTTAGTTTCTATCACGTTGAAAATTTTGTTCTCTCTCACCACGCCCTCTTCCTCTTCCGCGGTCTCTGTTATCGCGCCTGTCACCCCTGTCCCTTCCTTTGTCAAACGGAGAACCGCCCGGCTTTCCTTTGGTCTGGCTTGTCATCCCGATATTAGGAGATAAATCGCGTTTTCCGAAAACTTCGCCACGGCAAATCCAAACTTTAACTCCGATTTTTCCATAAGTAGTTTGCGCTTCCGCAATTGCAAAGTCAATATCTGCTCGAAACGTATGCAGCGGAATCCTTCCATCTTTATATTGTTCTGTTCTTGCTATTTCAACTCCTCCTAATCTTCCTGCAACCATAACTTTTATTCCTTCGGCACCCATTCGCATTGTTGACGCGACTGAAGTTTTTATTGCTCTCCGGAACGAAATCCTTGCTTCAAGCTGCCTTGCTATGGCTTCGGCAACTAATTGTGCATCTAATTCGGGACGTTTAATTTCGAATATATTTATCTGAACTTCCTTTTGTGTAATCTTTTTTAATTCTTCTTTAATTTTATCCACTTCCTGCCCGCCTTTTCCTATGACAATGCCGGGACGCGCAGTATTTATGGTAACGGTTATGAGCTTTAAGGTCCGTTCAATAATTATTCTTGAAACCCCACCTTTGGCAAGCCGGGCAAAAAGATAAGTGCGGATTTTTTCATCTTCTACTAATTTCTCTGCATAATTATTGCCGCCATACCAGTTTGAATCCCATCCCCTGATGATTCCTAACCTGTTGCCTATAGGGTGTGCTTTTTGTCCCATTAATACTTATTGATTTGTTGTTGGTGCTGTTTCAGTTTGTGTGATATTTTTATTATCAAGAATTAAAGTAACATGATTCGAGCGTTTACGAATCCGGTGTCCGCGGCCTTGCGGAGCAGGACGAAGGCGTTTTAAATGTCGCCCTCCATCCACATAAATTTCCTTTATAAATAATTGCTGATCTTCAATCCGCTGCCCCTCATTTTTTGTTTGCCAGTTATTTATAGCCGACATTAATAGTTTTTCTAATCTGCCTGAAGCTTCTTTGGTGCTGAAGCGAAGAAGATTTAAAGCATTTTCAACTCTTTTGCCTCGAATCAAATCTGCCACCAACCGCATTTTAACCGGGGAAGTCGGACAGTTATTTAATTTGGCAAAAGCGATGGTTTTTAATTCCTGCTTTCGTACTTCGGCTGCTTTATGTTTACGTGATCCCATTTTATTTTGCTGGTGGTGCTGCCGGTGCAGGTGTTGCTGCTGCTGCCGGGGCCGCTGCTGTTGTAGCTGTTGTAGTTGCTGCTGAAGTTTCACCTTCCGCTGCTTTATCTTTATTTCCTGAGTGTGCTCTGAAAGTTCGTGTGGGTGCAAATTCACCTAGTTTATGACCTACCATATTTTCAGTAATGTAAACCGGGATAAATTTATTCCCGTTATGTACTGCTAAAGTATTTCCAACAAAGTCCGGAGAAATCATACTTCTTCTTGACCATGTTTTAATAACAGTTTTTTTCTTTCCCGTATTCATTTTTAAAACCCTTGCTTCGAGTTTGTAATCAATGAAGGGGCCTTTTTTAAGCGAACGACTCATTAGTTAGTTTACAGTTTACAGTATTCAGTTCGGAGTTGATATTATTTTTTTCTTCTCTCTATAATGTATTTATTAGTTGGATTATTTTTCTTGCGTGTCTTATAACCTTTTGCAAATAATCCTTTGCGTGAACGCGGATGTCCTCCTGAAGCACGCCCTTCACCACCACCCATCGGATGATCAACCGGGTTCATTGCCACACCACGTACTCTTGGCCTGCGGCCTAACCAGCGTGTGCGTCCTGCCTTTCCATAGCTTTCTTTGTTGTGATCAGTATTTGAAACGGTACCAATAGTTGCCAGGCAGCTCGCAAGGATAATACGGGTTTCGCCTGAAGGCATTTTTATTGTTGCATATTTACCTTCGCGCGCAGCAAGCTGTGCATACGCACCCGCACTGCGTGCTAATTTACCGCCTTGTCCGGGGCGCATTTCGATATTGTGAATGAGCGTACCAAGCGGAATATCTTTAAGGAACATTGCATTGCCGATTTCGGGAGTTGCGTTTTCTCCTGAAGTTATTGTTTTGCCTACCTGCAAGCCGTTAGGAGCTACTATATATCTTTTTTCGCCATCTGAATAAAAAACCAATGCAATATTTGCGGTACGGTTCGGGTCATATTCTATGGTTTTTACCACTCCTTTAATTCCAAACTTCTCTCTTTTAAAATCAACCGTACGAAGCATTTTGCGATGACCACCTCCAATATAACGCATGGTCATTTTACCGGTGTTATTTCTACCGCCTGAACGTTTCTTTGCAACCAGCAGCGATTTTTCGGGCTTGCCGGCTGTTAGTTCATCAAAGTCATTCAGCGTCATGAAACGCTGGCCGGGTGTGGTTGGATTATATTTTTTTATTCCCATGTGTTTACAAGAATTAAATGCTGCTGTAAAAATCTATGGTTTCGCCTTTTTTCAATGTTACAATTGCTTTTTTACATCTTCCTTTGACGCCTTTTGTAAAACCGCTTTTTGTTCCTCTTGTTTTTACTTTTCCGCGGTATTGCATTGTATTAACCGAGTCAACCGCTACTCCATACATGGATTCGACAGCCTGCTTGATTTGAATTTTATTTGCTTTGAGGTCAACCAAAAAACCATAATGCCCGAGTGTTTCTCCCAGCTTAGTCATCTTTTCGGATATGACGGGTTGTTTTAAGACTTTCATTTCATTAATGTTTTTTCAATAACAGATAATGCACCCTCAGCAACTACGAGTTGCCGGGCGTTTAAAATATCGTAAGTATTTAAATCCGAAGCCGCTACAACCTTGCTTTTCTGTAAATTTCGGGACGACAAATATAGATTATTATTTGGAGCGGAAGTTACAATAAGTGTTTTTTTGTCGCTTAAGCTGAGATTCTTTAACAGGCTGGTAAACTCTTTGGTTTTCGGCTGGTCGAAATTGAAATCTTCAAGAACAGTTATGCTGTTATCTTTTGCTTTGTATGAGAGTGCTGAAATGCGGGCAACCCTCTTGAGCTTTTTATTCAGCTTAAAACCGTAATCACGCGGAACAGGTCCAAACACGGTCCCACCACCCACAAATAAAGGCGATTTCATACTGCCTGCGCGTGCACCACCTGTTCCTTTCTGACGTTTTAGCTTTTTAGTAGTTGCGGTAACTTCGTTGCGTTGTTTTGATTTTGAAGTACCCTGCCGTTGATTGGCAAGATATTGTTTCACGTCAAGGTATATGGCATGATCGTTTGGCTCTGCACCAAAAATTTCGGCATTCAGCTTAACTTTTCTGCCTGAATCTTTTCCGTTAGATTGTAGTATCTGAAGTTCCATTTTAAATTTCGACTTTAATGTATGAACCTTTTGCCCCCGGAACCGCGCCTTTAATTAAAAGGAGATTCTGATCGGGAATAATTTTTATTATCTGAAGATTTTGAACTTTTACTCTCTCAACACCCATATGACCGGGAAGCCGCTTACCTTTAATTACCCGTGAAGCGAAAGATGAGTTTCCCATTGAGCCGGGCGCCCTTAAACGGTTATGCTGACCGTGGGTAGCACCGCCAACGCCACTAAAATGATGTCTTTTAACAACTCCCTGGAAGCCTTTTCCTTTTGAAGTGCCGATTACATCACAATAAACACCCTCGGTAAATGAATCCACCTTAACTTCATCACCAGGTTTTACTTCGCCAATAAAATGACGAAACTCTACTACTTTACGCTTAGGTGTTGTATTTACCTTTTTAAAATGGCCTTTTAAAGCTGCGGTGGTGTGCTTTTCTTTCTGCTCGTCAAAAGCGAGCTGAACGGCATTGTAACCGTCTTTCTCCACTGTTTTTACCTGTGTTACCACACAAGGACCAGCCTGTAAAACCGTACAAGGGATGTTTTTCCCTTCGGCTGTATAAATACTGGTCATCCCGATTTTCTTGCCTATAATTCCTGACATTTTATTTTAAGTTAAAGCCAGAGGTTACTTCGGTGAGCAACGTGACATGTTATTATTTACTGATTATGAATACTCAAATACTTTAAAGAACTACACTTTTATTTCCACTTCCACACCGCTTGGCAATTCTAATTTCATTAATGCATCAACGGTTTTCGCAGTGGTGCTGTAAATATCGAGCAGACGTTTATAAGAACATAATTTAAATTGTTCGCGTGCTTTTTTATTTGCGTGAGGCGAGCGCAATACGGTATAAATTCTCTTTTCGGTTGGAAGCGGTATGGGGCCACTTACAACGGCTCCGGTTGATTTAACCGTTTTTACGATTTTCTCGGATGATTTATCAACGAGATTGAAGTCGTATGATTTTAGTTTAATTCGAATGCGCTGGCTCATTTTATAAAGAACGTTTTTTATTGTGTTAAGCGACTTTTTCGGTTTTGCCTTTTACTTTGGCTATTACTTCTTCGGCCAATGACCTTGGAACTTCACTGTAGTGAGAAAACTCCATGGTGGAAGAAGCTCTGCCTGATGTGATGGTTCGTAATGAAGTTACATAACCAAACATTTGTGACAAAGGAACTTTAGCTTTAATTACCTGCGCACCTGCGCGTGTGTCCATCCCTTCAAGATGGCCTCTCCTTTTATTCAGATCGCCCATTACGTCACCCATGTTCTCTTCGGGGGTAACCACTTCAACTTTCATGATGGGCTCAAGCAAAACAGGTTTTGCTTTTGGCAACGCTTCGCGGTATGCAGTGCGTGCGCAAATTTCAAATGAGAGCGAATCGGAATCCACATTGTGATACGACCCGTCATATAATCTTACTTTTAAGCTGTCAAGCGGATAGCCTGCAAGCACACCATTTTGCATAGCAGCTTTAAATCCTTTTTCGACTGATGGAATAAATTCGCGGGGAATATTTCCACCAGTAATTTCATTTTCGAACTGCAAACCAACTTGGCCTTCATCAACCGGAGAAATAACAACGCGTATATCTGCAAACTTACCTCTGCCACCTGTTTGTTTTTTATAAAGCTCGCGATGGTCAACCGTTCCGGTGATGGCTTCTTTATAAGCAACCTGGGGAGCGCCCTGGCTGCATTCAACTTTAAATTCACGCTTTAACCGGTCAACAATAATTTCGAGGTGAAGCTCACCCATACCGCTGATAATTGTTTGCCCGGTATCTTCATCAGATTTTACACGGAATGTGGGATCTTCTTCAGCTAATTTTGCAAGAGCCATTCCCAATTTATCCACATCAGCCTGAGTTTTTGGTTCAACCGCCAAACCGATTACCGGCTCAGGGAAAGTGATGGATTCAAGCACGATAGGATGCTTCTCATCGCACAATGTATCACCGGTCTTAATCTCCTTAAAACCAACGGCTGCGCCAATATCACCTGCTTCAATACTATCAATAGGATTTTGTTTATTGGCATGCATGCGGATGATGCGTGATATCCTTTCATTTTTTCCAGAACGAGCGTTAAGAACATACGATCCGGCTTTGAGCGTTCCTGAATAAACACGGAAGAAAGCCAACCGGCCAACAAAAGGATCGGTCATTATTTTAAAAGCAAGTGCAGCGAAGTGATCTTTTGCATCGGCTTTCCGCTCTTCTTCTTTTTCGGTATCAGGATTAATACCGATAACAGGAGGTACGTCCATTGGTGATGGAAGGTAAGTAATTACCGAATCCAACATGGTTTGCACCCCTTTATTTTTAAATGCCGAGCCGCAAAGTATCGGGGTAATAGTCATCGCGATGGTTGCTTTGCGTACAGCATCCATTAATTCGTCTTTTGTAATTGAATCCGGGTTATCAAAGAACTTTTCCAGCAAATGGTCATCAAATTCAGCTACCGCTTCAACCAGCTTTGCTCTCCATACTTTTACTTCGTCAACAATTTCAGCAGGCATTGGAATTTCCTTAAAAGTCATTCCTTTACCTTCTTCATCCCAAATAATAGCTTTGTTCGAAATCAAATCAACTACTCCTTTGAAGTGTTCTTCAGAGCCAATCGGATATTGAAGAGGAATCGGATTTGCCCCAAGCCTTTCTTTAATTTGTTTCACCACACTAAAAAAATCAGCACCGGCTCGGTCCATTTTATTTACAAATCCAATGCGGGGAACATTGTATTTGTTCATCTGGCGCCAAACGGTTTCACTTTGTGGTTCCACACCGCCAACTGCACAGAATAACGCTACAGCTCCATCCAATACGCGAAGCGACCTTTCCACTTCAACTGTAAAATCAACGTGACCGGGTGTATCAATAATATTTATTTTGAATTTCTCATTATTGTAATTCCAGTAACAGGTGGTTGCTGCCGAAGTAATCGTAATGCCGCGTTCCTGTTCCTGTACCATCCAATCCATGGTGGCCGCGCCTTCATGCACCTCACCAATCTTATGCGTTACCCCCGTATAATACAATATACGCTCGGTAGTGGTTGTTTTACCGGCATCGATATGCGCTGAGATTCCGATGTTGCGCGTATATTTTA
>JBIOHJ010000105.1:0-11252 GCA_044448905.1 Bacteroidia bacterium
CCTATTAATTAATGGGGCTTCCGGAATTGCGGTTGGAATGGCTACCATCATGCCGCCTCATAATATTACAGAAGTATTGGATGCTGTTATTGCCTATATTGAGAACAGCGAAATTAAAATTGATGCTTTAATAAAACATATTAAAGCGCCTGATTTCCCGACAGGTGGAATAATTTATGGATATAGCGGGGTAAAGGAGGCATTTGAAACCGGCAGGGGGAAAGTTGTAGTTCGAGCGAAAGCAAATATTGAAACGTTTGAAAATGGCCGTGAAAAAATTCTTGTTACCGAAGTACCTTACCAGGTAAACAAAGCCGAAATGATCCGGAGAACGGTTGATCTTATCAATGAAAAAAAGATTGAAGGAATATCGGATATACGTGATGAGAGTGATCGCGATGGAATCAGGGTAGTTTACGAAATAAAGCGTGATGCAAATGCAAACGTGGTTCTCAATAATCTCTTCAAGCAAACTGCATTGCAATCAGCATTCAGCGTTAATAATGTTGCACTTGTTCACGGCCGGCCGGCATTGCTTAATTTAAAAGAGCTGATTGCATTTTATGTTTTCCACCGCCATGAAGTGCTTATCCGTAAGACACAGTTTGAACTGGAAGAAGCTGAAAAGCGGGCACACATCCTGGAGGGTTTGTTAATTGCCCTCGATCATCTTGATGCAATAATATCCCTCATCCGTAAATCCCAAACTCCTGAGGAAGCAAAGAACGGATTGATGGCTGGTTTTGGATTAAGCGAAATCCAGGCAAAAGCAATTCTTGATTTGAGATTGCAGAAACTTACCGGGCTGGAGAGAGAAAAAATTAAGGAAGAATATACTGACTTAATGAAGCTCATAGAATATTATCATGATGTATTGAATAACGAACAATTGCGCATGGATATTCTGAAAGACGAAATGAGCGACATGAAAGAAAAATATTCGGACGCGCGAAGAACTGAAATTGTTTATTCAGGGGATGATATTTCGATGGAAGATATTATTGAAGATGAACCGGTAGTTATTACAATTTCACATTTAAGTTATATTAAACGCACTCCATTAACCGAATACCGTACACAAGGAAGGGGAGGACGTGGCGCACAGGGAAGCCAGACACGGGATGAAGATTTTATCGAACATCTTTTTATTGCCACCAATCACAATTACATTTTATTGTTTACAGAAAAAGGAAAATGCTTTTGGCTAAGGGCGTATGAAATTCCCGAAGGAAACAAAACATCGAAAGGCAGAGCCATTCAAAACCTCATTAACATAGAGCCTGACGATAAAGTAAAGGCGTTTATTAATGCGCGAACGCTTGAAGAAGCAGAGTACCTCAACAACAATTATATAATTCTTTGTACCCGTAAAGGGACCATCAAAAAAACTTCATTGGAGGCGTATTCGCGTCCGCGTCAAAACGGAATCAATGCTATAACAATTCATGAAGGTGATCAATTGCTGGAGGCAAAGCTTACTAACGGTACCAATGAAATAATCCTTGCTGTTAAGTCAGGTCGTGCAATTCGTTTCAATGAATCTAAAGTCAGACCTATGGGACGAAATGCAGCTGGCGTAAGAGGTGTTTTCCTGGAAAATGAAAAAGATGAAGTAATCGGAATGGTGTGTATACGGGATCCTAAAGAAACCATTTTGGTCGTTTCAGAAAAGGGCTATGGTAAACGTTCCGATCTTGAAGATTACCGTGTAACCAATCGCGGAGGTAAAGGAGTTAAAACTTTAAATATTACTGATAAAACAGGAGACTTGATTGAGATAAAATCAGTGCTCGAAAATGATGATCTGATGATCATTAACAAATCGGGAATAACCATACGTATGCCCGTAAGCGATTTGCGTGTAATGGGCAGGGCAACCCAGGGAGTCAGGCTGATCAGGTTAGATGATGGCGACAGTATTGCATCGGTTGCTAAAGTTGAAGAAGAAAAAGAACCTGGTGAAAATTTAATGAACGAAAATGGCAATGGAACCATTGTTGCTTCGGATGCAAGGGGTAACGATGATGTTTTGAACAATGATGATGAAAATAACAAAACAGGTGAAGATAACGGTGAGGATATTTCACCCGAAGGCAATGAATAAACCCGGTAGATCCGTTTGAGTTTTTAAACCAAATACTTTTTCAATAACCAATTAAAACAATGACCATGAAAAACATTAAATTGTTATTGTTAGCAATCATTTATACAGGATCGCTGTATGCGCAAAAAACTAAGGTGCAGACTGCCTGGAATTTTCTGAAATACGACCAGCTTGATAAAGCCAAAGAAGCCATTGACGATGCATCCGTAAATGAACAAAGCATAAATATGGAAAAAACCTGGTATTACCGGGGATTGATTTACCAGAGGATATTTAAGCATGAAAAATATGCAAACCTCGATCCGCAACCTTTACAGAAAGCTTATGAGTATTATCAGAAATCTTTAGAGCTGAATCCGAGGTCGGAATTTGTCGACAGTATCAAATTATTTAAAACCATAATTGTAAATAATCTTAGCAACGCGGGAATTGAACAGTATAATGCCAAGAATTATTCAGCAGCGCTTGAGTCATTCGAAAGTGTTTTGAAAATGATTCCTAGTGATACTGCAACAATTCTTAATGCTGCTTACTCAGCCGAAAAATCAGGAAATAAAGAAAAGGCGAAAAAATATTACCAGAGCCTGATTGATATGAATTATGCTGATGCCAAAATTTATGTATTCCTTTCCAATATATTAAAAGCAGAAGGTGATACCGCAAAGGCATTGACGATAATTCAAAACGGGCGAAAATTATTTCCGGAGGATAAAAACCTGGCTATAGAAGAATTGAACTTTTACCTGTATAGCGGAAAAAGCAGGGAAGCTATTGAACCCTTAAACCAGGCTATTGCAAAAGATGGCGGCAATGCGAATTTATTCTTTGCGCGCGGCAGCATCTTTGATAAGCTGAATGAAACAGATAAAGCTAAAGCAGATTATAACAAGGCCATTGAATTAAAACCTGATTATTTTGACGCGTATTATAATATGGGAGCCATGTTTTTTAACCAAGGGGCTGAACTGGCAAATAAAGCAAATGCGATTCCGCCAGGTAAGACAAAGGAATATGATGAGGCAAAAAAGAAAGCCGATAATAAATTTAAAGAGTCGCAGCCTTTTTTAGAAAAAGCTCTCGAACTGAATCCAACTGACCGCAGCACTTTACTTTCTTTAAAACAATTGTATGCAAGGTTAGGGGATACGGTAAAATATGAAAAGATTAAGGCTGCTTTAGATACTAAGTAATGCTGATGATGGAGGCACGGATTACCTGTAGCCTTCTTTTATTAATATTTTTAATTTAACATAATGTTAATTATAGGACAAACCGGCTTTTGAGTTTCAGAGTGGCGTTTGTCCGTTGTCCCATAATTTGGATGTTATGTTAAATTGCCCCGCGAAGAATTGTTGTTGGGGTTATTTATAAAAATCTGCTCATAACCTATCCTTTTGTAAAACCAAATTTAGAACTTCTGTCCCTGTTCTGCAACGCCAAATCCCTGTTTTTTAAAATCAGTCTTCGCGTCATTATTCCAAAGCAATGGATTGGTATGGTTAAGGTGAATGAAAAATATTTTTTCCTTAGTGCTTCTACTTTCAGGATTAAAAATTCCGGTTGTTTCGGTAATTAACGGGTGCGGAACCTCAATGATTTTTCTTCCCGGCAGTTCGTTGCTTTCAAAAAAAGTTCCGTCAAGCAACGCCACATCAACTGATTTTACTTCATCAATGATGCTCCTGTTCCACTTATCCCATTTATCAATGTCGGGAATAAAAAGATATTTTTGAGTTGAAGTAATAATTTTAAATCCTGCCGTTTCTGAAAATTCATCACGATGCGGAACACGAAATGTTTCAACTTTTATTTTTTCTGACAATAACAAAACAGCATCTTCACTGAGCGGATTTAGCACAATATTATTCAGCTTCACGAGCTGGCTCCAGGGTCCGTTGGTTTCCAGGAATACTTTCATCCGTGGCAAAACATATAGCGGCAAATTTTTGGTATCCATCACCTCCTTTCCAAATTCCATTAATCCTGCGTAATGACCAATATGCGCATGCGTAATAAAAATTCCGTCCGGCAAATAATTATAAATTGCACCGGTAAGATTCCTGAAATACTGCAATTGAAATTTAATATCAGGAGTCGCTTCAAAGAGCCACCATTTTTTTTCAAAAGAGTCAACAAGGGCAAACGAAACTACAAACTTTTTCAACGAATCATTTTGCCATACTTGTTCACAACATTTCCGGTTGCACCCTGCATGCGGGTACCCGCCATCCTGTGTAATGCCAAGAATTCGGATGAAAGAAGTGCCAGCATCCTGCGCATAATTATTTTGAAAAATAAACAGGAACAAAATGATGTAAAAATGCTTTTTCATTTTTCAGAAACCCGAACCAAGATACTTACATCACACTCAAAAGGATACTGTGAAATAAAGTAAAATAAAAATCAGTAGAGTAATTTTTTTGAAAGGTTGTTCCTTCCGTTAGAAATACTGAGGAAATAAATTCCTCTCGCAAGGCTTTCACCATTAAAAACAATTGCGTTCACTCCACGTTTGGACATGAGCGAGCCATCAAATACAATTTTTCCAAAAACATCTACCAGCCTATAATCAATTTTTTCATTGCTTTCAGCATTTAAATAAATCTCGATGGATTGGTCACTGAAATCTGAAAATACGCTCAGCAATTCGAAAGCATCGTTGCCAAAACGAACAGGTACCAAACCCGAAAACATATACTCCCCGTTAAAATCAGTTTGTTTGAGGTGATAGTATGAAAGACCGGAATAAGGCTGGTGATCAGTAAATGAATAATGCATTACCGATGTGGAACTGCCTGCGGCTTTCACTTTACCTGTTTCAATAAAGCTCCTCGTGTCTTTACTCTTTTCAATAATAAAATAGTCGGAGTTATTCTCTGAAGCCGTTGTCCAGTTCAGCAAAACATTTTTATTGTTTGACTCGGCAGTAAACGAAATCAGTTCAACCGGCAATGCTGAATTTACCGTAATGTTGATAGTGGTTGACTGCCCATCGGGGTTTGTAATGGTAATAACATACGTTCCGGAAACTGCCAGCGAAGTATTCAAGCTGATATTCACATGCGTGGCGTCAATAAATGTAATGCTGTTAACAGTAATTCCTCCTGTAACCGAAGCCGTTATATGATTGGCAAACCCGGGACCTCCCGCATCGGAACCGGGATCAAAAAACCCGGTATTATTGGGAGTGGAATTTGCAATGATATTAACTATAATGGGAGTACCGACTCCCACTGGCGGCAGCGGGTTGAGCGATGCGGTTGGCGGAGGTGCGGGCGCAATAATCTGCACCACCCTTTCTCCAAATGAATTAGTCGCGTTACAAAATTCCTGGAACATCCACATGGTCATATTATCATTGGGATCAACCACCACCTGCGAATAGTCGCCCCAGCGTTGCCCGTCAGTCGCCTGAACATTGTAGGCGGTGCTGCTCGCAGTTGCCAGCACAAAAGGCTGCAGAGATCCTGCTGCGTCTGAGCTGTATCGCCCGGCAACAGCCACATCGGCATAATTAACAACACTCGCTGAGCTGCATCCCAAAACAGCATGCCCCTGCCCGCTCATAGCGATGCTCGAAATCCAGAATCCGCGGTAATTAGCTGCCGCATTATCATACAATGTTCCTGACTGAACCAATGTTGGTGTACCTGTCATGTTACCGATTTGGTACCAGCGCGAGGCATTCCGGTTCATTGTTCCGCTTGCCACACCCGAGCTGTTTACACGGGTAGAATGTGAAGTCCATAACGTAGTCACACCCGTCAACTTATTTTTCATTACATGGGCGGCAAACAAACGGTCATCCAGCCCATCGAGCCTCCTGTTCGCAGCAGCTCCCGCATGCAATTGCAAAAGCGGGTTGTTATTGGCAGGAACCGTAAGATTCGGCAAAGTCGTTAATGTGGGGACTCCTCCCGGGTTATTAATTCTTACAAAATCCAGCTGGCTGTAGACACCGGCATCAACCCCCACAAAATATCCTTCGGTTGCAGCAGGATCGTCATTATCCACACCCTGCGGAACGCAGATGCCGGAAGCGGTTCCGCCTGCAGTACGGAAAGCAGTCACCACAACGGGGCCTGGCCCTGTGACTGAAGATTTCCTAACTACAAAAACCGGGCAGCCGTCAAACGTTGCCGCAAACCGTACTCCGCCAATATAGAGTGCGTTGGCATCTATACCAAGCGTTGGATAATCGAGGAATTTTCCGGCATCACCCGCTGGGGGGGCCAGGTTATGCTGGAACTGGAAAAATGTAAATGATGCCGTACCGGTTATCAGCGGGCCACTGCTTACGGCAAGCATTACCCTGTTATTTGTTCCTGCAGTATTAATGGCAACTACAAACCATTTTTGTGTAAGCCTGTCATAGCGGATGTGTGAATCGCTCGTGGTGGAGCCATTTCGCACTGAATTAAAAAATACATCAGTCGTAACGTTTAATAGCCCCAACACTCCTGCTTTATCGTAAACTCTTATTGTTCCGTTCGCAACAACCAATACCTGGGTGGGTCCGGCAGCGCCATTGCAATCGGGCGGTATCCATCCGGCAATTGTGGGTCCTGTGAAATTGGAACCTAGATTTTGAGTGGCAGCAGCTGAATAACCTCCGCCATCGCGATGATTTATATTACCAGTCGGTGGAAAAGAAGAAATTTCGGGAGCATCGGGGTTTTTCTTTTTCCGGAGACGCAGCTCATGTTCGCGTGGTATTTTTAGTTTGGTTGGAAATTCAACTGCCTGTGCCATAATCTGGTCAACAGTGAGGGTAATGCCGTAATCGCCAGTCCATGGAATTCCCTGGATGGTTTGCTGTGCATTTGCGAAGCCGCTTGAAAAGAAAAAAAGAAAACTTATCAGGTAAATTTTTGGCATCTGAAAGTGTTACGGTACGTCACTGACAAAGTTATAATAAAAGCCATGCAAAATGAATGTTCACTGCAAATATTTATTAACCTGATTCATAACATTTTTCAGAAGAAATCAGTTTAAACAAAAAATCGAAAACCCGGAACTTAAAAAAGGGGAAAGTGAATGTTTGAAATTTACTCCACTCCTATCTCATCCACAAATAACCAAGCCGGGTTACCGGCTCCGGCAAAGCCTTCGGGAATGGCGCCAGCGTTTTCAGCAATTACTTTTATAAAACGTGTTTTAATTTCCCCGGTGGACAGAATAAGTTTTCTTTTCATTTGATTGATTTCTTCCGTTGTAACTTTTTTAACGGGCGTAAAATTTATTCCGTCATTTGATGAAAATACTTCTGCGCTTTTTGGTAAATGAACCCAGCTAACGTTGTCTTCAAGCACATCAATGGTAACTGATGAAATATTTTCTTCTTCTTCAAAATCAATAATCGCTTCCATATTATTTCCGCTGAAACCCAGCCAGTCGGCACCCCGCCATGGCAAACTGCCTGTTACACCATTTACAAGTGAAAACTCTCCGCCATAATTATATTTTACAGAAGGCTGTTCCAATAAAATAATCTTTCTGCCCGTGGCTTTGCTAAAATTAATCTCCTGTTCAAATTCCTTTGATTTCATTTCACAGTCCATATAAGCTGCGGCTTTAAATACCGCTGAACTATCTACGTGAATTGGCATAAGATAAATCGGTGACATACAGGTTAATTGCGAATCGTTAATTGAATAATAAATTTGGACACTGTCCATCCATGTAGACAGCTTTATGTTTACTCCTTTATTATTGTCATCCTGAAGAATGTCGGCTTTAATATCATAAATGGCCTTTGAATAATCGATGTGATTCTTTTCGAAATAATTGAAATGATATTTAAGGCGGTTGAGGAACCAGTTAAAGCTTCTTTCGGGCTCAGGAGTCCAAAGAACTTCTGCCAATGCGCACATGCGTGGAAAGATCATGTATTCAACCTGCGAAAAATTTGTGATGTATTCTGTCCAAACATTCGCCTGCGCACCGATAATGTATTTTTTTTCTTCGGCATTTAATTCTTCGGGTACTATTTCATAGTGATAAACTTTTTCTAACGGTGTGTATCCGCCAAATGCAAGGGGCTCTCCATTGTTCGCAGATTGGTAATGGTCGAAATAACAATAATCTCCCGGTGACATCACCACAAAATGTTTTTGCTTCGCGGCTGCAATTCCTCCTTCGGCACCACGCCAGCTCATTACAGCGGCATTGGGCGCCAATCCTCCTTCGATTATTTCGTCCCACCCTATAATCTGTTTTCCTTTTAAATTCAAAAATTTTTCAATGCGGCTAATAAAATAACTTTGCAACCCGTGTTCATCTTTCAATTTTAATGAATCAATCATGCGCTGGCAGTGTGTACAATTTTTCCATCTTGTTTTAGGAGCTTCGTCACCGCCAATGTGAATGTATTTTCCGGGAAATAATTCACAAACTTCAGCAAGCACTTCTTCAAGAAATTTAAATGTTTCTTCTTTGGTACAATAAACATCTTCATACACTCCCCATATTTTTCCGACTTCAAATGGTCCTCCTGTGCATGACAAATGCGGATTGGCAGCGAGCGCAGCCATGCAATGTCCCGGCATTTCAATTTCGGGAACAATTGTAACAAACCGTTGTTTTGCATATTCAACAATTTCGCGAATATCATTTTGTGTATAAAATCCACCGTAGCGAATGGTATCAAACTTTTGTTCGCTATATGCACCAATCATTGAGCCGTTGCGCCATGCTCCGATGTTTGTCAATTCAGGATACGATTTTATTTCTATTCTCCATCCCTGGTCTTCTGTAAGATGCCAGTGAAAAACATTCATCTTGTAACGGGCCAGATAGTCAATGTACTGTTTAATTTCTTTTTTATTGAAAAAATGTCTCCCTACATCGAGGTGCATTCCTCTCCATGAAAACTGCGGATAATCTTCAACTTTTGAACAGGGAATTTTCAGTGACTTCTTTTCATCCTGCAAAATCATTTGCTGAATGGATTGCAAACCATAAAAGATGCCTGCATTGTTTTCGGCAAAAATTTCAATCCTGTTTTCTGAAACTGTGAAATTGTAATACTCCTTCGAATCAATATCAGAATCAACTTTCCTGAAAACAATATAATTATTTCCTTTCGGCAGCGATTTCAGAATCTGAAGTGCAAAGCCGAAATTCTTCAAAAGATACTGATTAAATAATTCCGCACACGATTTATATTCTTCTGACGCAGCAATAATTTTAGTTTTTGAATCGAGAATAAAAAATCCCGAATCGGCAACTAAAGAAACAGGCTTAGGAATAATAGAAACAGGTATTTGCGCATTAACACAATTAAACACAATAATTAAAAATACAATTTGAAAAAATATTCCGAATGTTCGCGCTTTGCTTTTCATGCCCGAAAGTTGCAAAACATTTTTCAATTGCTGCAAGCCTCTTGTTAATAAACCTGTGTTCAAATTATGAGTAATTGACTATTTGCAATGTAAATATTTATCTATGTTTCGGCAAAGAAAAAAACATGAATACAACCACAGCACAAAAACCTGCTTATGCATTTTCCATATTCATTCTCGGAACATTATTTTTTATTTTCGGTTTCGTTACCTGGCTGAACGGAACCCTTATCCCCTATCTTAAAATTGCCTGTGAACTTAATACCTTCGAATCGTTCTTTGTGGCATTTGCGTTTTACATTTCGTATTTTTTTACTGCCCTGCCCTCTTCGTGGGTTCTGAAAAAAACCGGATATAAAAAAGGAATGATGCTCGGTTTGCTTGTGATGGCGGGTGGCGCGCTGGTATTTATTCCTGCAGCTCAAACCCGTACGTATGGATTATTTCTTACCGGGCTTTTTATTATCGGAACAGGATTATCCATTTTGCAAACTGCATCCAATCCATACATTACCATTCTCGGTCCGTTGGAAAGCGCTGCCAAACGCATCAGCATTATGGGAATTTGCAATAAAGTTGCCGGTGCGCTTGCCCCGATTATTCTTGGAGCAATTGTTTTAAGTGATGCCGATACTTTACTAACTGATTTGCAAACAATGGATATTATGGAAAAAACCGTCCGGCTCGATGAACTCGCCATGCGTGTAATTTTTCCCTATACAATGATGGCTGCAGCTTTAACCTTACTTGCGTTGATGATTCGTTTTTCAGGCATACCTGAAATTGATATGGAAGCCGAAAACAGCAATGCAGTTTCTGATGCAAATAATTCAGGCAAAACAAGCATCCTGCAATTTCCTAATCTTACAATGGGAGTCGTAGCCCTTTTTCTTTATGTGGGTGTTGAAGTGATGGCAGGTGATACCATCGGGCTTTACGGGCAGAAACAGGGCATTGCACTTTCCATCGCAAAAAATTTTACCGCGTACACATTAACGGCAATGATAATCGGGTATATCTTCGGAATACTTTTAATACCAAAATATATTAAGCAGGATAAAGCGCTTGCGGTATCGGCTGTCATAGGTGTGCTGTTTACAATTATAACCATGACAACCACGGGTTACACATCCGTTATGTTTATAGCGTTGCTCGGGTTAGCGAACGCGCTGATGTGGCCCGCCATCTGGCCTCTTGCTATCGAAGGATTAGGAAAATTCACAAAGACAGGTTCAGCACTTTTGATAATGGGTATTGCCGGAGGTGCTTTGCTTCCGTTGCTTTACGGAAGACTGGCTGATATTTCTTCAATCGGTTCGCAAAATGCTTATGTGATTATGATTCCCTGTTACCTGTTCATTTTATATTATGCTTTGAAGGGACATAAGTTGAGGTGATTCTTATTCAGCCGGAAAAACTCCGCTGTCAATATCCTTAATAAAAGCAATTACCCCATTCATATAAACTTGTTGGTCGTCCCACATGCACATGTGCGAACCGTCAGGGCAATAAAGATATCTTCCATGCTGAACCTGTTCCGACATCCACTTCATGTGCTCCGGATCCATCGAATCATATTTAGCGCCCACAGTTAAAGTAGGAACAGAAATATTTTTCAGAGAATCTTTTCTATCCCACTTTTCCAAATTACCTGCAATACCAAATTCACTGGGCCCCTGCATCATTACATAAACTTCCTGATTCAGCTTATTAAAAGAACGTGTCATTGGTTCTGGCCATGATTCAAGCGGAATCCTGCAAATGTGCTGTCCATAAAAATGAGGCATCAACAATTCCATATA
>JBIOHJ010000106.1:0-11200 GCA_044448905.1 Bacteroidia bacterium
AAATTGTTGCTCCCGTAAAATTTAAATTTTGATTTAACTTTGTCATGGTCTTAGATTTTAATTTATTTAGTAATAAATATTGTGGCTCAACGACCACTTCTAATCTAAGACCTTTTTTATTTACATGGATACTCGTCTGACGGGCTGCATTAGCGCAAGAGACGAGGATGGCTTTGTCAGGTTTTTTTCTTGTTTTGCGTCATGCTTTTATGTCCCTTCAGGTACCCTTCATATATTGAGAATTTTTCCATGTACATTTGTTGTCATGAAAAAACTTCTTTCTTTCTATTTTCTATTTTCATTTTTCATTTTTCATTCGGGCAACCCGGCTATACGTCATAAAGAACAGAAATTAAGTTAATATTATGAATAAATCGAAAAGAACAATTATTAAGACTGTATTGCTTGGAGTCGTCACACTGCTAAGCACATTTAATGTCTCTTGTAGCCAAACCAAAATTGATAAGCTCGATAAGCTGATAAGTACATATGCTGAGTATGGACAGTTTAATGGTTCTGTTCTTGTGGCGGAAAAAGGAAAAGTTATTTATAAGAAGGGTTTTGGAATGGCTAATATGGAATGGAATATTCCAAATCAATCTGACACTAAACACAGGTTAGGTTCCATCACTAAGCAATTTACTTCTATGTTGATCATGCAATTAGTTCAACAAGGCAAATTAAAGTTAGATGTTCCCATTTCCACCTATCTCCCTGATTACCCCAAACCAAATGGAGATGCAATCACTATTCATCACTTGCTGACACACACCTCAGGAATTCCAAATTACACTTCGTTTCCTATCTTTAGAAAAATGATGCCTGAGCCTTACCGTCCCGAGGAGGTAGTGAGCCTTTTCGCTGACTCAGCACTGGAGTTCAAACCGGGAGAAATATTTGCTTATAGTAATTCAGGGTATATACTATTGGGTGTCATCATAGAGAAAGTAACAGGTAAATCGTACGAGCAGGTATTACAGAATAATATTTTTACTCCGCTCAAAATGAATAATACCGGGTACGATCATTATGGCACACTTTAGAAGAACAGGGCTTCCGGATATAACAAGAATGGAAGAAGTTATGTGAATGCGAATTTTATTGATATGTCAATCCCCTTTGCTGCCGGAGCATTGTATTCAACAGTTGAAGATTTATACCTGTGGGATCAGGCATTATATAACAATCAACTCCTGCGAAAAGAAAATATGGATTTGTTATTTGCTAAACATATTCAGACAGGTGGAAGCTATTATGGTTACGGCTGGTTTATGGGTGAAATGAAAATAGGTAACACGCAAGAGCAATTACAAACAATCAATCATGGAGGTGGAATAAATGGTTTCAGCACTCTGATTACCCGGATTCCATCGGACAAGTCATTGATTGTGTTATTAGATAATACAGGGGGAGGCCCTCTTCAGAGAATGACTACAGCTATCAGTGGAATTATGTATGATAAACCATATGACTTTCCTAAAAAGTCTGTGGCTTATTCGTTGGCAGATGTGATAGAGAAAGACGGAGTCGAGGCTGCACTTTCACATTATAAAAAAGTCAAAGATTCCGGTGATTATAATCTCAGCGAAGGAGAAATGAATAACGTAGGTTACGAGTTTTTGCAATCCGGCAAAGCCAAAGAAGCAGCAGCCATATTTAAACTAAATGTCGAAGCGTTTCCTAAATCTTTTAATGTTTATGATAGTTATGGAGAGGCGCTTATGGTTTTAGGAAATAAGACAGAGGCAATCGAAAATTATAAAAAATCTGTACAATTAAATCCGGGTAACGTTGGCGGTATAAAAATATTGAAAGACTCAGGTGTAAATACAGATACCTTAATCAAAAAAGTTTCAATTGAACATTTGAAGCTATTGGAGGGTACATACATCGCAACTGATGAGGATTGGAAGATTGAGTTTAAGGAGGTGAAAGGTGAATTGACAGGCAACGACAAGGGCTACCGGTACAAACTGGTTCCGATTGGTGACGATGAGTTTGTCAATCCGGATGATGGGGCTTCATTAGTATTCGATACCAAAGACCAGAATGCAATAACCTTAATGCTTTTCGGAAAGTTCAAATTCAGGAAGGTGATCTGATTATGGGTGAATGCAAAATCGACCAAAGAATAAAAGGGAAACAGATATGTATTTTGTTGAAGCCATTTGAATCTCTGCGTGGAGAATAAAGTGCAATCTGATACCCGACAGGTCGCGCAGTCAAGTTAACTCGTGACTGGATTTTAGATATTGGCAACTTTGCTTTCATTTTAATTTATAATTAACTCAAACTGCTGCTTTTCATTGATAGGTAAAAATTACTTCTTCTTATCTTTACGTTTGCAAAAACCAATGCACAATTTTATTTAGAAATTCGGCAAAATCGTATCATTGTGATTAATCATTAAAAAACATTTGCAATCGTAAAACATAAATGAATCAGCATCTCGAAACCGTATTGAATTTCATTCAGCAATCAAAAAAATTAAGCGCTGGTGAAAAAAACAATATTTCAAAAGCTGTAAAGAAAGCTGATGATGAGCTGGAGTATAAAAATCACGAGCTTGAAATTGAAGCCTCGCTTGAACGAGTCAGGGCAAAAGCAATGGCAATGCATAATAGCAGTGACCTTTCGGCAACAACAAGCACTGTATTTGTTGAGTTAAGAAAACTCGGTATCCATCCGGTTAGAACAGGTGTGACGTTACTGGCAAAGAATTCAGATGCCGGGATGTTTTACGCAGGAACAAGTACTGATGGAATTGATGAGCTCGCGCTCATTGGTTCCTTAGATATGACAACTCATCCTGTTCTTAAAATGCAGTATGAATCATGGCTGAAAAAGGAAAACTATTTTCCTGAGCTTAACCAGGAGGAGCAGGATTCCTATTATACTGCACTCCTGTCACACCCTTCGGTCCCAATTAAAAGAACAGAAATACTTCGTGGCAGATATGGTTATTATTTTCCATTTAAGGAAGGTCTTTTTTATGCATGGACACAATCACCATTTTCAGAGAATGAAATAAATATCCTCAACCGTTTTAAATCCATCATTGATCTTACCTTTAGAAGATACCTGGATTTACAAAAAGCAGAAGCGCGGGTGCGCGAAGCGCAGATTGAAGCTGCACTGGAAAGAGTGAGGTCAAAAGCAATGGCAATGCACAAAAGCGATGATTTGAATGCTGCTGTTGCAATAGTTTTTGAAGAGCTTGATAAATTAAATCTTGGAATGCTGCGTTGCGGAATAGGAATTCTCAGCAAAGAGAGGCGATGTGCCGATGTGTGGACCACCAGTGTTGCTGAACAGGGAAATATTGTACAGGTTAGCGGAGATGAGTCAATGGATATTCATCCTTTATTGCAGGGGGCATTTGATGCATGGCTAAAGCAGGGAGAGTTTTCTTATGTGTTAGAAAGAGAAGATATGAGTGAATATTATAGTGCAGTAAGGAAAACCAACTTCCATCTACCGGAATCTCAAATAATGGTAGAGCATGCTAAAGAGCTAAAACATTATTACTACGCGACAGCATTTCAATCAGGAATGCTGTTTGCTTTTCGCGAAACAGGTTTTCCTGAAGAAGCAAAAGCAGTGATGAAACGTTTTGCAGGTGTGTTTAACCTGACTTACAAACGCTTTCTCGATATTCAGAATGCAGAGGCGCTCGCATACAAAGCACAGGTTGAAGAACAAAAATTAAGAGAAGAAAAAAAACGCTCCGATTCTTTATTACTCAATATTCTTCCCGAAGAAATTGCCAATGAATTAAAACAGTTTGGAAAGTCATATGCACGAAAGCATGAAGAGGTCACCGTTCTTTTTGCAGACATCAAAGGATTTTCTTCAATAGCTGAAAATCTTTCAGCAGAGGAATTGGTCACGCAGTTAGACGAATGCTTTCGTGCTTTTGATAAAATTGTTGAGAAGCATGGTTTGGAAAAAATAAAAACTGTTGGTGACGCTTATGTATGCGCATGCGGATTGCCCAAACCTGTTTCAGAACATGCAGCGAAAACAGTTGGTGCCGCACTTGACATGATTGAATTTATAAAAGGATTCGGAATGACAAAAAAAATTCAGAACCTTCCCGCATTTGAATTTCGCGTAGGCATTCATACAGGTCCGGTTGTTACCGGAGTGGTAGGATTGAAAAAATTTACTTATGATATATGGGGAGATGCGGTAAACATGGCTGCACGTATGGAGCAGCATGGTGAAGCAGGAAAAATAAATATTTCAGGAAACACCTACCAGCTTGTGAAAGAAAAATTCAAATGCATTCACCGCGGAAAAATTCAGGCGAAGAATAAGGGGGAGATTGATATGTATTTTGTAGAAACCACTTCATAACATAAGCAGCACATCCGATAACAGGCAGATTAAAAGATTTAATAAATTTTATTTTCAGTTCTTGATAAATTTTTTTTTCAACAAAAAAACGCGAACAAAATATTAATTCAAAAAATAATTGATGCAGGAAAATCTTTTTGCACAATTATTTTTCTTCACTTTCCTCATCAAAAAATATTTTTTAGAATCTTATTTGGAAAAACAATCTCAGTTATTAACAAAAACTGCAAAAATAATTTTACAAATATTTTTCATTTTCAAAATAAAAAAATCATTTTCTGCAAACATTAAACATTAAACATTAAACATTAAACATTTGCTTTTCCCTCTGGAAACATAAATTTAGTATTTTTGCACAAACAACAACGATGAAAAATAATTTCAGCGGTTTACAAAAAATTTCTACTAACATGTCATCAACAATTTTATGTTGAAAAAATGTCAACAGAATATTTTTGTAAATAATTTTTTGTGCTGATCTTTCGTCCGCCAAATTTTATAAAAAAAAATTTTTGAACATAAAAAATATTTGAAGAGATACTAAAAGATAAATGACAGATTTATTTGACAAGATAGAAAAAAATCCGGGACCGCTTGGAATGCATGGCGAAGCATCGTTCGGATATTTTATGTTTCCGAAATTAGAAGGCGACATCGGAACGAGAATGATTTTTCGCGGAAAAGAAAAATTAATCTGGAGCTTGAATAATTATCTTGGTTTGGCAAATCATCCGGAAGTAAGAAGAGTTGATGCCGAGGCTGCAGCAAAATACGGATTGGCTTCACCAATGGGTGCCCGCATGATGAGCGGTAACAGTGATTTTCATGAACAGCTCGAAAACGAACTTTCCGATTTTGAACACAAGCCCGATACTATACTCCTTAATTATGGTTACCAGGGAATGGTGAGCGCAATTGATGCAGTGGTTGACCGCCATGATGTAATAGTATATGATGCCGAATCGCATGCGTGTATAATTGACGGGTTGCGTTTGCACATGGGAAAACGTTTTGTTTATCCGCACAATGACATTGAGAATTTGGAAAAGCAATTGGAGCGCGCAACAAAATTAGTGAGCGAAACAAACGGAGCGATTTTGGTTATTACCGAAGGAGTTTTTGGAATGAGCGGTGATCAGGGCCGGCTTGCCGATATTGTTTCGTTAAAAAGTAAATTTCAGTTCCGCCTTTTTGTTGATGACGCGCATGGATTCGGAACGATGGGAAAAACAGGTGCAGGAACTCATGAAGAACAAGGCGTGATGGATGGTGTGGATATTTATTTTGGAACGTTTGCTAAATCAATGGCGTTGATTGGCGCTTTTATTTCGAGCGAAGAAAGAATTTGTAATCATCTCCGTTATAATTCACGTTCACAGATTTATGCCAAATCACTTCCCATGCCGTGTGTGCTTGGTGCCTTAAAACGTTTGGAATTGCTCCGCACCAAACCCGAACTGAAAAATAATTTGTGGAAAATTGTACATGCTTTGCAAAAAGGATTAAAAGATGCGGGATTTGAAATTGGCAAAACCAATTCACCGGTTACCCCGGTTTTACTGAACGGAACCATACCAGAAGCCACAAGTTTAATTTACGACCTGCGCGAAAATTATGATGTTTTCTGTTCGATGGTTGTTTATCCGGTGGTTCCTCGCGGAGTTATTATGTTACGCTTAATTCCAACAGCATTGCATACAATTGATGATGTTAACTATACTATTGAATCATTCAAAAAAATACACGTGAATCTGAAAGCGGGAAAATACCAGGCAGATAAAATTGTGAGTGTATAATTAAAATGTACAGATTGAAGACAGAATCGTAACCTTTATAGGATAAAAACAGTAAAAGCATTTCAATAATAAGATAAGTTAAACTCAAAAACAAAACAGATGAAAAAAACAAAAAGATCATCAGCAAAACGCAGCGGAAAAAAATCCAAAGCAAAAAGAGTTTCAGTAATCGGTTTCAAATCGCTGTCTGCAAAAAAAGCGGCTCCGCGGAAAAAAGCTACAAAAAAGAAAACTTCTAAAAAAAGAAAAAGATAATTCTAGTTAACAATTAATTTAATTTAAATCAAACATGGTATCTGCAAAAAAAGCAGCTCCTAAAAGGAAAGCTGCAAAAAAATCTGCCAAGAAAAAAGGCGGAAAAAAGAAGAGATAATTTAGCCAAAAGCTAAGTTCAAACTCCTAAGGTCGCTCGCAAGAGCGACCTTTTCTATTTTAAACAGGCAGCCTCCCTCCTTTCCCACCTGTGTCTTTTGTATTTTTGCACGCTGATTTTTTAAACATGCCTGTAAATAATAGTTTTGATACTCTCGACCCCAAAAAATTTATTCTGATAAAAGGAGCGGCTGTTCACAATTTAAAAAAAGTGGATGTTGCCATCCCGCGGACTAATTTTGTAGTCATAACGGGATTGAGTGGTTCCGGAAAATCCTCTCTTGCTTTTGATACGCTTTATGCCGAAGGACAACGCAGGTATGTGGAAAGCCTTTCGTCTTATGCCCGCCAGTTTATCGGCAGAATGGATAAACCCGAGGTGGATTACATTAAAGGCATTGCTCCCGCTATCGCCATTGAGCAAAAAGTAAATACACGCAACCCGCGTTCAACTGTAGGAACGAGCACAGAGATTTACGATTACCTTAAATTGCTTTTTGCGCGTATTGGAAAAACGTATTCACCGGTAAGCGGAAAACTTGTAAAGAAACATTCGGTGAGCGATGCGGTTGACTTTACAAAATCATTAGATGCAGGAACAAAAATTTTTATTTATGCACCGCTTACCATTCATCCCGGAAGAAACCTGAATGACGAACTTAATATTCTTCTTCAAAAGGGTTTTGCAAGAATAAAATATGAAAATAAACAGGAACGTATTGAAGATTTATTATATAATGGATTGGGAACGTCAAAAGCAAAAAGTAAAAAGACTGAAGCAAAGAGTGAAAAACCTGTCGTTCATAAACCGGCATGGATTCTTATTGACAGGTTGGTAATTGAAAAAACAGATGATGCTGACTTTTATTCCCGGATTGCTGACTCCGTTCAAACTTCATTTTATGAAGGCAACGGATGCTGCATGATTGAAACGGTTGATAAAAAAGATTCCTCATCTGAATTTAGTTTTAGCAATAAGTTTGAAGCTGATGGAATTTTATTTGAAGAACCCTCCACTCATCTATTCAGCTTTAACAATCCGTATGGCGCTTGTAAAAATTGCGAAGGATTTGGAAATGTGATTGGAATTGACAGCGATTTGGTAGTTCCCGATAAAAGTTTATCGGTATATGATGGCGCGATTGCGCCCTGGCGTGGCGAAAAAATGAGCGAATGGCTGAATGAATTGCTTAAGAGTGCGTATAAATTTAACTTTCCCATCCACCGCCCGTTTCACGAATTAAATGAATATGATAAGCAATTGCTTTGGAAAGGAAATAAATATTTTAAAGGGCTTGATGCGTTTTTCCGGTATGTTGAAGAACAGGTTTACAAAATTCAATACCGCGTTATGTTGTCTCGCTACCGTGGAAAAACTGTTTGCCCTTCCTGCAAAGGCTCACGCCTAAGGTGTGATGCTAATTATGTAAAAGTTGGCGGAAAGTCTATTACCGAAATTGTTTTGATGCAGGTAAATGAAAACCTCAGGTTTTTTAAAAACGAATTAAAGTTAGATCCGCACGATAGCCAGGTTGCTAAGCGATTGCTTATTGAAATAACAAACCGGTTGCAATTTTTATTTGATGTCGGGTTAGGATATCTTACTTTGAATCGCTTATCAAATACGTTATCAGGCGGTGAATCGCAGCGTATAAATCTTGCAACTTCTTTGGGTAGTAGCTTGGTTGGCTCCATGTATATTTTAGATGAACCGAGCATTGGTTTGCATCCCCGCGATACGCAACGTTTGATTTCAGTTTTAAAATCATTGCAAAAACTTGGTAACACGGTAATCATTGTTGAACACGATGAAGAAATCATGCGTTCGGCAGATGAATTAATTGACATTGGTCCTATGGCAGGAACGCATGGCGGAGAATTAATTTTCCAGGGAAACTTTAAAGAATTACTTCGTGATAAGGAAAGTTATACAGCCAGGTATCTGAACGGAATTGAATCAATTCCTGTACCACTACAACGGAAAAAATGGAAAAATTTTATAGGGATAAAAGGTGCGCGTGAAAATAACCTCAAAGGGTTTGATGTTAAATTTCCGCTAGGAATTATGACAGCTGTTACCGGGGTAAGTGGTTCGGGAAAAACTTCACTCGTAAAAAAAATTCTTTACCCTTCTATAAAAAAAATACTTGGCGGATATGGGGAGCAAACTGGTAATTACCAAAAAATGGAAGGCGATTTTGCGACTATTTCTGCCGCTGAGCTCATTGACCAGAATCCAATCGGAAAATCTTCGCGCTCCAACCCGGTTACTTATGTTAAAGCGTACGATGAAATACGAGCGCTGTTTGCCGAAACCCCTGTTGCTCGCACTCGCGGATTTAAGCCCTCCCATTTTTCTTTTAATGTTGATGGTGGGAGGTGCGAAGTATGCCAGGGCGAAGGTGAAGTAACGATAGAAATGCAGTTTATGGCTGACATTCACCTGAAGTGTGAAGCCTGTAAAGGAAAACGGTTTAAGGATGATATCCTGATGGCAATTTATAAAGAGCAAAATATTTTTGATGTCCTTAGAATGACAGTTGATGATGCGCTGATTTTTTTTCAAAGCCAGGCTTTAAGTAAATATGCTCACCTTGAGCAAAAAATAATTTTAAAACTAAAACCACTGGCTGATGTTGGATTGGGTTATGTTTGCCTCGGACAATCATCTTCCACCTTAAGCGGTGGAGAAGCACAACGAATAAAGCTCGCTTCTTTTATTGGTAAGGGAGGAGGTTCCGGAAATACTCTTTTTGTATTTGATGAGCCGACAACCGGTTTGCATTTTCATGACATCAAAAAATTACTCGATGCTTTTAATGCGCTTATCCGGCAGGGAAATACTGTTATTGTAATTGAGCACAATCTCGAAGTAATCAAATGTGCCGACTGGGTTATTGATTTAGGCCCGGAAGGAGGCGATGATGGAGGGCAACTTTTGTTTGAAGGTACACCCGAAAACCTGGTGAAGTGTGAGAAATCGATAACGGCTTCTTATTTGAAAGAAAAAATTTAGCTGCCCGTTAACCTGCGAAAAAAAATTGAAAGCGCTAAACCGCTTTTACATCTTTAACTATCAATTCGATTTTTGCAGGACGGTTTGTCATTGAACGGATATTAAAAATAAGCATTACTGTATTTTCTTTGCTCATCAGGCTGCGACAGGAAGATTCAACTTTAATTAAATCACCATTTTTACGTCTCACTGAAAATTTGAAAACAGATGTGTACCCTTGCACATGGGTGAGCTTGACAATTTCCTCTTTGAATGCCGGCAAATCTTTATCGCGAATAAAATTCTTAAAATTTTTCCCGGCCGTCTCTCCGGGTGTATATCCACAAAGTTTTTGAAAAGAATTGTTCTGAAAATTTATTACTCCCTCCGCGTTGGTAACCAAAACTGAGTCGGGTGCGTTTTCGGAAATCATTCTGAAAAATTCTTCATTTTTGCTTTGATAAGGATCCGAACGCAAAGTCTTGGTCATGTTAATCATTGAACAAATCATTCTCACCGGCTTTTGGTTTTCGTCATATATAAGAATTCCACGGTCGTAGATTTTAAATTCGCGATTTCCTGTACCTATGTAACGGTATTCTTCAATCCAAAGCCTGGTTCCTTCCTCGACACACTTTTTAAAACTGGCGAGTACTCTGTTTATGTCTTCGGGGTGAACATTTTTTTTCCACAAATCAAAGCTCAACCTGGCGTTTTTGGGATCAAACCCGAAAACTGAATAAAAATTATCGTTACACCATATCTGGTCATTAACCATATCCCAATCTATAATAATATCATCCATAGCCTGCATCACAATGTTAAATCGTTCTTCACTTTTTTTAAGCTCTTCTTCGGCACGTAATATGTCGGTAATATCTTTGCTAACATACATCACATTATAAACAGCGCCTTCTTCATCGCGGAGCGGAATAGCTTGTGAAAACATGGTTTTAACTTTTCCTTTCGTGGTAATCATGCGGAACTGGAGCTTATCGCGGTGCCCGCGTGATGCCTGCTGCTGAAACTTTCCGTACCTGGTTTTGTCATCAGGATGAATCATTTCTATTGTCTTTTGCCCTTTTAGGTTTCCAACCGAATCAGCTTCGATCATTTTCAGCCCGGCCTCATTCATATCTAACAACTCACCATTGAGATTTACAATTTTTATGCACTCTGGTTCATTATTAAAAATACTCCGCATCCGGTCTTCACTTGCTTTCATTTTGTGAAACGCGTTTTCTTTATCTTCTTCGGTTTTATGTTTTTCGATGGCTTTAATTACTGCTACGGGCAGACGGTTAAGATTATTTTTTAAAACATAATCATCGATGCCGGCTTTGACAAGCTCAATTGCCTGAAGTTCATTTTCGGCTCCGGCAATAATAATAAATGGAATTTTTTTATGACTCTCCAAAAGTTGATGATATATTTCGGAGGCAACAATATTGGTTGATAAGTATTCAGATAAAATAATTTCAGGTTTAAAAACCTTTATAGCATGCTTAAATTGGTTTTTATTTTGAGCTATTGAAAATTCTGCATCTAACCCGGTAACTTGAATTATACTGATGATTTCATCAGCCAGCGTTTGATCAGGTTCAAGCAGCAGAATTTTAATGAGTTCGTTAATAGGGTTTTTAATCATGGTTTGGTTATTTTCTAACAGTGTTCAATT
>JBIOHJ010000107.1:0-11171 GCA_044448905.1 Bacteroidia bacterium
ATTATATAATATTGAGTGATACCTGCGGTAATGTCGAAGGCAAGATGTATATTGATAGTAATACCGACTGCATTTTCAATGCAGGTGATGAACCATTAAGATATAAATCATTGTATTTATTATATAGCGGGCAGTTCTATCGCGCGGCATATTCTGATACAGGAGGAAATTATAAATTTCCAAATGTTCCATTAAATACATATGATCTTATTCGCGATACCAACCAGGCTAATTTTGCCAATCTTTCAATCCTTTGTCCTGCATCGGGACAATACTCTATTACAATAGTACCTTCAACAGGAAATGATTTTGCATTTGAATGCAGTGCGGGTTTTGATCTGTCCACTTACATAAGCGTGTGGAGAGTAAGACCGAACGTTTCAGCATGCATTTATCCAGTATTTAGTGCCATCACATGTTCCAATATGGGTGGTCAGGCAATATTTATTCTTGACCCGCTTATAACATACATTTCAGCAAACCCAGTTCCCGATGCTATAAATGGCGATACACTTACTTGGAATTTTCTCAGCATAAATTTAAATAATCCTTTTGTTCCGCAGGTTTGCATCATGCCAGATTCAAGTCTTGCGATTGGAGATACAGTTTGCTTTACTTCAATAATAGAACCTGTTGCAGGAGATGCTTACCCGGTAAATAATATTAGTTATGATTGCGCAGAAATCAACAACTCCTGCGACCCGAATAACAAGAGTTCATTCCCCGATGGTAACATTTCCCCATCGCAAGAACTAAATTACATCATCAATTTCCAAAACACCGGAAACGACACAGCCTACAATGTATTTATCCTGGATACTATTTATGCCAATTTAGATTTCAATACACTTCGCATAAATAGCGCAAGCCACAATATGACTATTGACGTTTTAGCAGGAGATGTTTTGAAATTTAATTTCAATAACATCATGCTTCCCGACAGCGGAGTGAATGAACCTTCCAGCCATGGTTTTGTTTCGTATTCCATAAGACCAAAATCAAATCTTGCTAACGGAACTCAGATCACAAACACTGCAGGAATTTATTTTGATTTTAATTTACCTGTTGTTACTAACACCACGTTGAATATTATTGATTCAACACTTGTAACTGGAATATGGCAGTATCCCGTATCCGGTTCGGAGTTTTCAGTTTTTCCAAATCCTGCAACTGATTTTATTATTATTAACTCCGCAGAATCTGAAAATAAAAAATATGAAATTATTATTTCAGATGTTTTAGGTAAACAATGTCTCCAAACACCGAACTCCCAGCTTCCGACTAAAATAAGCATCAGCAATTTTCAAAACGGAATTTATTTTATCAGCATGCGGCAAAATGGTAACAGCATTAAAAACATGAAGCTGGTGAAGTATTGAGTTTTTTATTTTTCAGAATTTAGATTTTCAATGAGCATTCTCCCCCAATTCAAACAACAATCCATTTTTTATATGGAAGAAAACCTGCCGCGCATTAAAAAATGTTTGGGGCAGATTAGTGAAGAAGATCTGTGGAAAAAGCCCAATGAAAATACAAACAGCATAGGCAACCTGCTTTTGCATTTGTGCGGAAACATTACCCAATATATAATTTCGGGTTTGGGAGGTGAGGCAGATAATCGTGTACGTGATTTGGAGTTCACTACTAAGGGAGGATTTACCAAACAGCAATTGTTCGAAAAAATTACAGGTGTTGTTTCAAAAGCGAATTCGCTTATTAAAAATGTGAGCGAAGAAAAATTAATTGCTCAAATAAAAGTTCAGGGATTTGACATGACAGGCCTGGATATAATTATTCATGTGGTTGAACATTTTTCATATCACACCGGGCAAATTGCATTGCTCACCAAACTATTTGTAAACAAAGACCTCGGGTTTTATTCAGGGATTGACCTGAATAAAATAAATTCGAAATTCTAAATCCGAAATTCTAAATAAAAAAACATATTCGAATTTAGAATTTTCATCACATCCCTCTCCTCAATTTCTCTTTCCTTTTTTGCAGCTGTTTTGTCAGCGCTTCCACAGCGATATCCGTTGCTTCTTCAAAAGTGCTGCAGCATTCTTTGGCGAAAAGAGTTTTGCCGGGGGTTTTAATTTTTATTTCAGTGATTTTGTTATGGTGGACATCGGCATTTTCGAGCTTCAAAAAAACATCGCCTCCCATTATGTCTTCATAAAAATGCAATAGCTTATCCACTTTCTCCTGGACAAAGCCAATCAGCTTTTCATCGGCATGAAAGTGGACGGAATGAATTTTCACGTTCATAAATATTTGTTTTTTAAAATAGTTAAACATAAATTTTCAGGCTTTAGGATGCGCCTGCTTATAAACTTTTTTTAATTTTTCAATTGTGTTATGCGTATACACCTGCGTGGCTGCGAGGCTCGCATGCCCCAAAAGTTCTTTAATGGCATTAATGTCGGCTCCGTTATTGAGCATGTGCGTGGCAAAAGAATGGCGCAAAACGTGCGGGCTTTTCTTTTTACTGGTTGTTACAGCGCCCAGATATTTTTTTACGGTAAGATAAATAAGCTTGGGATAAATTTGTTTGCAATGCGAGTCTAAAAATAAGAAATTATTCGGCTGATTGCAAGTTTTAAGATAACTATTTTTTTCACCCAGATAGTTTTTCAGCATCTTAACCAACGAAGGGGTTAACGGCACAACCCGTTCTTTATTTCTTTTTCCAAGAACTTTAACGGTATTGTTTCCAAAATCAATTGAATTGTCCTGCAGCCCGGCTAACTCGGCTCTGCGCATCCCGGTTCCGTAAAGCAATTCGAGCATCATCCGGTCGCGGGCACCTTTATATCCTTCGTCAAATTCAACATGTTTAAAAAGCAATTCCATTTTTTCAGTCGAAACAAAATCGGGCAGTCGCTTGGGAATTTTAGGAACCACAATTTTTACCATCGGGTTTTGTTCAACCATTTTCTCCTTCACTAAAAATTTGAAAAATGATTTTAAGGTGGAAATTTTCCGGTTAATGGATTTGGCGGTAGTTTTTTTATCAACAAGGCTCACCATCCATGAACGCACAAAAAAATGAGTCACCTCTTTTACATCGGTGGTTTGATACTGCGATTGCAGGTAATTAAAAAACTGTTTTAAATCGGTTTCATAAGCCGTTAAAGTATGTTGTGAAAATCGTTTTTCGAATTTAAGATACGATAAAAAGCTTTTAACTGGCATGGTCAAAATCTCCGTCCCGCCTCAGGCGGGATAAAAGAAAACATAAAGGTAGTAAAAAACAAAATCCAGATGTATCATCTGGATTGAAAATAATTAATCTTTATGGTAGTTAAGACAACTCCTGGTTTTGGAGTCCGTTTTTGTAAACGGCTTTCTTAATGATAGTTCTGCGGCTCACCGATTTCTTTTCGTAAGCCTGGCGGGAGCGAAGTTGCTTAACCACACCGGTTTTTTCGAACTTTTTCTTAAACTTTTTTAAAGCCTTGTCTATTGATTCGTTGTCTTTTACAGGTACTATGAGCATGCGTTGTTTTGTTTTTTGGGTCGGCAAAGATAATAAAAGGAATATTATATCAACCAAATAGCGATAAATAAGGTAGAATTCATTTTAGAGGGATTTTAATTTCCATTCGCCTGAACCATAATTTTAAAAAATAATTACTTTGCGGAAAAAATACCTATGAAAAAGATAATATTACTGCTCTGCCTGGTTATCCCCTCATTTAGTTTATCCGCCCAAAATTACAACGACCTTGAAGGGTTCCCCGACCGCGATTTATACGGAAATTACATTATTATCCGACTTTCAAATTTATGCTCAACAAAAATGGAAGCAAAAGCCGAAATGGATAAATTTAAAACGTATTGTGAAGAGAACCCCTATCTTAAACCCTATACAGAATGGCTTGGTTTGTTCCAGATTAAAAGCATTGAAAAAGATAAAAGCGCTAAATGGTTTGCCGGCTACTGCAATTTCAAGCGCCAGAAAAAAGAGCTATATGAACTGGATGAGAAATTTTTAGAAACCTACTGCACGTCAGCCGAAATATTTCAGTTTAAACAGCTGATAAAAAATGAATTTTGCTTTGACGAGAAAGCAGATAAAAAATAAAAGAGGCTGTCCGTAAGCTGATGGACAACCTCTTTTAAATTTTTCAAAATAATTTTACTCTACTACCAGCTTTAAAGATTTGGTTTTATCAGCAGCAGTTACCTGTACAAAATAAATTCCTTTATCAAAACCCGAAACATCAATTTGAGTTTGGAGATTAGAATTTGGAGTTGTAAGCGCCTTAGAAAAAACCTGTCTTCCCAGAGCGTCAAAAATTATTATTTCCCGAATATCGCCAGCTTCCGAGCTAATAACAACCGACTCATTTGCCGGGTTTGGAAAAATCGTAACAGCATTATCCCCGCTTATCAAATCGCCCTGCACCTTGCAAGGAACAGATACCACTTGCCCTGCAGAAGTCTTTGTGCACCCCGTTGCTGAGTTCGAGACAACTACTTTATACGTGCCTGCGGTAGTGGCCGTGTACATTTTATTGGTTGCTCCACCAATAATAACACCGTTCTTTTTCCATTGGTAGGTGTAGCCTGTACCGGAAGCTGCTGTGAATGTCACACTCCCCCCGGCACAAAATGAAAGCGGACCGTTGGCTGTAACCGCTGCGGATGGCAGCGGATTTACAGTTACCGCAACACCGCTCGAAGTTTTCGAACAACCATCAGCGTTAGTTACCCTTACTTTATAGGTGCCGCTTGCTGTTACATTATAAGTAAGTCCGGTTGCTCCTGCAATATCGGTTACCCCTTTTACCCATTGATAGGTTAACCCGGTTCCGCTATTTGCACTAATTGTAACACTGCCTCCGCTGCAAAAAGTTGTTGCTCCCTGTGCTGTTGCCGTTGCTGTAACAGATGAGACAGAAAGGGTTGTTATTGCTGATACTTTGGTGCATCCATTTGAATTGGTAACTCTTACTTTATAATTACCACCTGTTGTTGCAAGATATGTTGAGGAAGTAGCACCACCTATGTCAACAGCATTTTTTATCCACTGGTACCCTAAACCCGTTCCTGTATTTCCGCTCAGTAAAACATTCGAGCCAGAACAAAATACAACTGTACCGGTTGGTGTTACCGTTGCGGCAGGTAATGCGTTTACCGTTATATAAGCCGTTTTAGTGAGCGAATTGCTTCCGGCAGGGCTGGTAACCATTAGTGTTACATTTTTGGTTCCTGTTGATGAATACGTTATTGAAGGCGGAACCTGTAGTGATGAAGAAGAAGGTGTTCCGCCCGGAAATGACCAGGACCATGATGTGGGCTCATTGCTGCTGAGGTCGGTGTACGATACTGAACCGTTTTTGCAAATGCTTGTTGGTGTTCCAGAAAAATTCGCGGCAGGAGGACCTAAAATAACGATCTTATAACCTAACCTTTGAGCCGGCTGTGTCACAGGAATAATTCCAAAAAGCCGTCCGTGAAGGGTTATATTAATTATTAACGGATAGGTTCCGGGCGGACTGTAAGGAGGTGTACCATTGACAGCCAGACATTTTGTTTGTCCTGCGGGAAACTGACAATTACCTGGATTACATGCATAAGAAAATCCTGCAGGCATCCCCATTACATTGTCCAATGAAATATAATCAACAACAACGTTACCCTGTGGTACAAGTGTATCGGTTAACGTATTTATCTGCACAGTTGTATTGAATGCAGCACCTGCATAAGCATGAGGTAAATTTTCAATTGTGTCGGGATAAATTCCGGGAATAGTAATGCTGCCATCCGGAATACAGGCTTGTCCGTAAGTAACAATTGAGCTCAGCGTAATTGCTAAAATCAGTAATGCTTTTTTCATATGATTTTGTTTTTAGGGTTAACCCGATACATCGGGAAACGGTTGGTTTATTTTCACTCGAAAAGTATAAACATTTGCCGAACTGACAAAAATTTATTCAATAAAAATATCAACAATAAAACTCTTCGATGATTTTAGGATAGCAGCAGGAAAAGTCTTAACTAACTTCGGAAACAAAAAATACTATGCCGGTATTTTACTCAGCACTTCTGCCATTGTGCTCCCGATTACAGCAGGTGATTCGCAAACATGAATACCGCATTCGCGCATTATTTTCATTTTGGCAACAGCAGTATCTTCAGTTCCGCCAACAATTGCACCTGCATGCCCCATTCTCCTGCCTGCAGGAGCGGTTTGACCTGCAATAAAACCAACAACGGGCTTCCTTGAATTTCCATTTTCTTTTATCCAGCGGGCGGCATCCGCTTCGAGGCTGCCACCAATTTCGCCAATCATCACAATGCCATCAGTATCAGCATCAGCCATAAATAATTCAATTGCTTCTTTGGTCGTAGTTCCGATAATGGGGTCTCCTCCAATTCCGATTGCGGTAGAAATTCCCATCCCGGCTTTCACAACCTGGTCGGCTGCTTCGTAAGTGAGCGTTCCCGATTTGGAAACTATACCAATTCGTCCGGGTTTAAAAACAAAACCGGGCATTATGCCCACCTTACACTCACCGGCTGTAATTACCCCGGGGCAATTTGGTCCCACAAGGCGCGTGTTCTTACCCCTCAGGTATTCTTTAACCATAATCATATCTTTGGTTGGAATACCCTCTGTAATCGCGACAATTAATTTTATTCCGGCTTCAGCCGCTTCCATAATTGCATCGGCTGCAAATGATGGCGGAACAAAAACAATAGAAACATCCGCGCCTTCTTTCTTAACAGCATCCGCTACGGTATTAAAAACAGGGCGGTCGAGGTGCATGGTTCCTCCTTTTCCGGGAGTAACGCCACCTATTACATTGGTGCCATACTCAATCATTTGTTGTGAATGGAATGTTCCTTCCGTACCGGTAAATCCCTGGACAACTATCCTAGAAGATTTGTTAACTAAAACTGACATGCTGGAAATTTGAAATTAGAAATTCGTGAGCGAAAATATGATTTTATTTATTCGCTTTAAACTTATTGGGTAATTTTGTTCTCTCATGCATTTTCATAAAGATGATACCATTGCTGCCTTAGCCACTCCTGCCGGAACGGGCGCTATTGCCGTTATCCGCCTTTCGGGAAAAAATACTTTTGAAATTTGCGAAAAGGTTTTCCGGAAAAAATCTTTATCCAAAAAAAAATTATCCGGACAAAAATCCCATACCATTCATTTTGGAAATATTATTGACGGGGAAAAAATAATTGATGAAGCATTGGTTTCAATTTTTAAATCTCCGCGGTCTTATACAGGCGAAGATGTGATTGAAATTTCCTGCCATGGCTCTTCTTTCATTCAACAAAAAATACTGAATGCTCTTGTGCAGGCAGGAGCCAGGTTTGCTCAGCCCGGTGAATTTACACTGCGCGCTTTTTTAAATGGCAAAATGGATTTATCGCAAGCCGAAGCCGTTGCCGACCTTATCGCATCCTCATCCGAAACTTCGCATCGCATTGCCATGCAACAAATGCGCGGGGGTTTCTCTGATGAAATTAAAATACTGCGCCAGCGGTTAATTCATTTTGCTTCGCTTATCGAACTGGAACTTGATTTTGCAGAGGAAGACGTGGAATTCGCTAACCGCGATGAATTAAAAAAAATCGTTTCAAACTTGCAGGTTGCAGTTTCAGAATTGGTTAAAAGTTTTGAATTGGGAAATGTTCTGAAAAATGGAATCCCGGTTGTGATTGCCGGGAAACCCAATGCCGGAAAATCTACTTTGCTCAATGCATTGCTTAATGAGGAAAGGGCTATTGTAACCGAGATTGCCGGTACTACACGCGATACTATTGAAGAGGAAGTTGTGCTGAATGGAATTTTATTCCGGATTATTGATACTGCAGGCATGCGGGAAACAACAGATATTATTGAATCCATCGGAGTAAATAAAACATTTAAGAAACTTGAACAAAGCCGTGTTATTATTTATTTGTTTGATGTGAACGAAATGAAAGCTAGGGAGGTTGAAGAAGTCATTGCCGGATTTTCGGTAAACTCTGCATCTTCACAACTCATCATTCCTTCCGCAAACAAAATTGATCTTGCAAAAAATGGTTGGGAGAAAGAATTCGGTCAAATAAAAAACCTCGTCAGTATTTCGGCAAAGAAAAAAGAACACCTCGACATGCTTAAGCAAAAGCTGACCGAGCCATTTTTGAAGGGGGCTGATACAATAGATGAAACCATTGTGAGCAATACGCGGCATTACGAAGCTTTGCGTAAAACCAATTACGCACTTCAACAAGTAGTTGAAGGAATTGAAAAAAAACTAACCAACGATTTTATTGCTTCTGATCTCAGGCATGCATTAAACCATCTGGGGCAAATTACAGGTGAGATTACAACCGATGACCTTTTAAAAAACATTTTTGAAAAATTTTGTATAGGAAAGTAAACAATACAAAACATATAAATATAAACTTTATAAAAAACAAATATAAAGCCCCGTTTAAGGGGCTTTGATGGATTGGCTGAGTGAAAGAGTTTCAATTGAACTGACTTTTTGTAACCGGGTATTTTTTGTTGCGCAAAGATTATTGCACTACCAGTTTTTTAATATTTTTTGATCCTTCATTTATTAATTCTATAACATAAATTCCTTTCGAAAGTTCAGAAATATCAAGTGCAACTTTTTCATCATTCAATTTTGAAAGCGGCATTGATTTCACCTGTACTCCGATCGAATTGTAAATATTAAGAACTGCATTTGAATTCGTATTTGTATTGAATGTAATGGTAATCTTATCAGCTGCCGGATTCGGGAAAACATTAAACGAAGCATCTTTAGCAATAACAGCAATGCCTGTAGTACCATTTCCGCACCCGTTAGACGATGCAAGGCCTGATCTGAAAGTCGAAATAGTTGCATCGGTTCTCAGCTTTTGTCCATTTGTAAATAACAGCAGGCAGGCATCATCGCTGTAATCCATGTAATCATAAAACAAGTCTCCGTCAGGCCCGTTGCTGCATGTTACATGAGGAAATGCGGGACAGCCTGAGTTTGGCCCCTGTTGTGTCGGAGTATCATTTACAAAATCATCACCACAGTTTGCATCTCCCCAGATGTGACGCAGGTTCAGCCAATGTCCGACTTCATGTGTTCCTGTACGTCCTAAATCAAAAGGAGGAGTAGCATTTATAGTTCCGAAGTAAGCATAGTCAATTACAACTCCATCCAGTTGCGGGTCAGTTGAAAGGTCTGTCGGGAAAGTCGCATAACCTAATAAAGGAGGTGCAATATCGCATGCCCAGAGATTGAGGTAATGTTCAGGATCCCAGTTATCATGTCCGCCCGTTGAAGTGAATTTTGGCTCGTTAGTTTGACTGAATGACTGAACAGAAGTTGATGTTCGTGTAATTCCTGTTGTCGGATTTCCATTCGGATCAACCGATGCAAGGCAGAATGAAATATTCATATCAGCGCCTAATGGCTGGAACACTAATGGCACGGATGAAAAATCAACATTCAGTTTTCTAAAGTCACGGTTCAGTGCATCAATCTGTGAAACGATCTGCGCATCAGAAATATTTTCCGATGCATTTTTATATACCACATGCACAACAACCGGTATGTTAAGAACGCCTGATGAACCACCTGTTGAAAGTAACGTAATCACCATGTCCATGTCCACCTGGTTGCTTAAGCAGGGATACATATCCAATAAAATATCGTAGTCACCGGAGACTATTGGAGTGAAAATAATTTTGCTTGAACCGCCAACAATACCGCAGCCGTCATCATCATACGCAGCATAATTGCCGCCACCTGCGGGATAAATAGTAATTTCCGAATCAAATGTAGGAGTACCGCATGTACTGATTTCATAAGTATATCCTGCTACCATTCCTGTTACCCGGTTGAAATCCCCTCCCCAGGTTTGCGTCCCGATAATACTGTAACCTATAATTGTCGGGGCCGGTCCTGATAAGTAAAGGGAATTATCGTAGGGGCATTGTGCAAATGCTGACTTAACAGCAGCTAACGATAAAATAATTATGAGTTTGATTTGTGTTTTCATTTTGAATTCCTTTCTGTTTTAATTTTTTGTAATAAATGAGTTTGATTTTCTTTTTTTCTCTCTTAAAGATTTGTCGTTATTAATGTCTGCAGGGATTTTATTTCCATCTAACAATCCGTGATCTGCGAGATATTTTGATTTTGCAATCGCATAATTAATCTTGTCCCGTTTTTCATTTCCGGAAATTTTAAACCCGGGCAGAGGTGGAAGCACAGCTTTTTCCGAAACCCCCTGTGCAGGATGTTCTTTTATCCATTTTGCTATTTGTTTTTCATTTTCTTCCATTTTTTTTTCAAGGGAAGGATCCTGCTGTTTACGGAGTTCATAGTACTCCATAGTGCCGCAGTATCTTGTTTGTGCCTGGGTCGCTGTGAGCAAAGTGCCCGCCACAAAAACTGAGAGGAATAACTTTTTCATGATTTGTTTTGATTTGAATGTTTAATTGATTGTTTTGAAATTTATTTTTAGATTATACGTTTTGCCTGTTCCTAACCCGGTTGTATTATTTTTATTTATTTGTTTCACTGTTTTAATTAACGGTGTAAAGATGCGGTCGAAACAATTTTTTATCAACGAAAAAGTTACCTAAGCGTAGAAAATGCCGTTTGAAATGTATAAAATGGGTATCCATCTAAATATGCTATGCCTCCCCTATCATCTTATTTATCGCTCACATGTAGTAAGAAAGAGAGTAAAATAAAAAGCTCCGCGATTGCGGAGCTTTTTATGTATATCCTGATTATTTTATTATTCACCCATCCATGCCTTAAAATCACCTGCTTTCTCACGGCTGATAATTACTTCTTCTTCAGCTTTAGGATGCACACCTATCTTTAATTTCCCATTGAACCAGGAATGAATTTCCTGGATGGAAAAATTGTTCAAAATAAACTGGCGGTTAGCGCGGAAGAATTTTTTCGGCTCTAAAAGTTTTTCCAATTCATCAAGGGTAAAATCAACTATGTAACGGTTATTGGATTTTGTTCTTATAAAAACCACTTTGTCTTCTGTATAAAAATAGGAAATTTCTTCAGCAGAAACGGGAACTAAACGATGTCCCTGTTTTACAAGAAAACGCGTGCGGTATTTTTCACCGGACTGTTGTGATACGAGATTTTCAATCAGCTTTTCAATATTGGTATTGTGCTCCG
>JBIOHJ010000108.1:0-11160 GCA_044448905.1 Bacteroidia bacterium
ATACAGAAGGAGGCGATAAAGAAACCAACAGCGAAACCGCCCAGGACTGGGATTTGAAAAATACGGCTGGCATTACCATTGGCAGCGGCATTTATCTTATTCATGTGGAAGCTCCGGGCTTAGGAGAACGTACGCTGAAATGGGTTGGTGTGCTTCGTCCTATTGATCTGGATTCGTTTTGATGAAAAATATGTAATAACAGAAGTCAACATCCGAAAAGGCTTTTAAACAAGGGCTGCATTTTGCAATGCAGCCCTTTGTTTTTTTTTCTACTTTCGAATCAAACATTCCGGATGATGGAAACATTTCTTGACCTGCTTATTAAGGATATTTTTAAAAATCACAATTCTGATTTTTCAAAACTCTGTTGTGTTTTTCCAACCAGACGCGCTGCATTAATTTTCAGAAATAAATTTGCCGCACAGTTAAACAAGCCTGTATGGTCACCCTCAGCTTTATCTATAGAAGATTTTATTCAATCGCTTAATGAAGCACCTATAGTCAAAGATTTTGAATTGCTTTTTACATTGTTTGAAGTGTATAAAAATTATTTTCCCGATGTTTCTTTCGAAAAATTTCATCACTGGGGTGAAATAATGATTCGCGATTTTAACGAGATTGATCTCCAGTTAATAGATGCTGATAAAATTTTTTCCGGTATCACCGAAATAAAAAGAATAGACGCTGAATTCGGTTTGGCTGATGAAGAAGTGCAGCGCATTACCGAATTCTGGAAAAACTTTTCCGGTCAGGAATTATCTAAACTTAAAAAAGAATTTCTAATTGTGTGGCAATCGCTTTCGGGGATTTATCACGATTTCAGAAAAAGTCTTTATCAAAAAGGAAGAATGTATGATGGAATGGCATCAAGACACCTGCTTGAGCAATTACAAAATGATACGATTGAAATAAAATGGAATAAAATAATATTTGCCGGATTTTATGCACTCAGCAATGCGCATGAACAAATTATCGGGCAATTAAAAAAGAAAAGCATAGCCGATGTGTATTGGGATGCTGATGAATATTATACAAACGATAACCTGCAGGAAGCCGGTGCTTATTTTCGTAAGAAAAAATTGCCGGATGAAAACTTTAAATGGAACCATAACTATTTTGAAACAGGCAAAAAAAATATAACCATTACCGGTGTGCCTTTGCGTGCAGGTCAGGCAAAATATTTGGGTAACTTGCTGGAGCAAATACTTAACAAAGATGCTTTAGGAAAAACAATTGACGAAGCTAAGACTGCTGTCATTCTTCCTGATGAAAATTTATTGCTTCCTGTTTTATACTCGATGCCTTCGGGGCTCACATCGTTTAACGTAACGATGGGCTATCCGCTTAAAAACAGTTTAGTTCGCGCATTGATTGAATTGCTTTATTTTCTTCAAAAACATATTCGCGAAAATGAAAAAACCGGAATTTCTTTTTATACAGCCGATGTAGTCCGCCTTCTGCAGCATCCGTATGTTCAACTTTTGGATGAGGTTACTGCAACCGAAAAAATAAACCGTATCAGCAAACTGAAAAAAATATACTGTACAGCAAATGGGTTATCCGAAAAAGATAATGCACAAGATTTTGTTGCATCGCTTTTTTTTAAAAAACTTTCTTCAGCCGAAGATGTATTTAAATATGTCCATGATGTCTTAGAGGCTTGCAGCACTCATACTATCAGTTCGAAGCAATTAAATTATTATGAAAAAGAAATTATTTTATTTGTCTGTTCTGAATTGAATTTGGTTTCCAAAACCATTAAACCACATAGCCAATATTTAAGTACTGAAACTTCCTGGCAATTTATACGCAAAACAATTGATAAGTTAAAAGTACCGTTTTCTGGAGAGCCGGTTGAGGGTTTGCAGATAATGGGCTTTCTAGAAACAAGAGCTCTTGATTTCGAAAATCTATTTATTCTTTCGGTAAATGAAGATATACTGCCTGCATCTTCCAAAGGAGGTTCTTTTATTCCTTATTCACTTCGTAAAAGTTTTGGCTTGCCTTCTTTTGATGATTACGATTCGGTTCATGCTTATCATTTTTATCGGTTAATGCAGCGGGCAAAAAATATTCATCTCATTTACAATACCGAAGTAAAAAGCCTGACTGGGGGTGAACGAAGCCGATTTCTTTTGCAGATTAATTATGAACTGAAAAAAAAACTTGGAAAGAATATAGCATTGCAGCATCAATTAGTAACTGCCGAATCTATTGCTGAAAAAGAAAATGCAATTTCAATAACTAAAACAGATGAGATAATTGAAATTCTAAATCAGAAATTTCTGCTCCGTATTGATGATGACTCTTTAATATCTCCGAAAAATAATATTGGTTTTTCGGCATCTTCTTTAAGTACATATATTAATTGTCCATTGCAGTTTTATTTCAGGTATGTGGCGGGGATAAAAGAAACCGAAACGGTTGAAGAAACAATGGAAGCCGATACGCTCGGAAAAATTCTGCACGGTGCTATGCAGCGTTTATATGCAAATAACAAAAAAATTGATTCTGTAACAATTAATGACCTGTTGAAGAAAACGCACGCTGCTGTTGACGAATCATATGCTGTTGAATATCCGAATTCATCAGAAGAAGCTTCGGGAAAAAACCATTTATTAAAACAAGTGATTTATGAATTGGCTGCAAAAATTCTTAATGCAGATTTACAAACCGCGCCATTTAATATTGAAACCGTTGAAGGAAAATTCGGATATGGTTTTAAATACCATCCATCAAAACCGGCAGTATTGCTTAAAGGGGTTTTTGACCGCGTAGATGAAGTTAACGGCTTAGCAAGAATTATTGATTACAAGTCCGGAAGTGATGAATTAAGTCCTGAAACGCCATTTGAAAAAATTTTCTCAATTCCCAAGTTCAAAGCATCCTTTCAGCTTTATTACTATTCCTACATTTATAAACAACTTAATCCTCAGAAAAAGCTGCAGGCTGGAATTTATCGTTTAAAAAGCATAAGCGAAGGTCTTTCATACTTAAGTGAAAAAGCAGAAATACCGGATGTTAAATTACAGGAGTTTGAAGATAACCTCGAAGAATTAATTAATGAAATCCTCAATCCGCAAGTTAATTTTTCACAAACCAGCGATGAAAAGCGTTGCAGGAATTGTCCCTATAAAGAGATTTGCAATCGTTGATTTCCTATCGTATTCAATCTTCCCCGGGTTTAGGTTTTGCAAGTGCATTAAAAATTCCTGTTACCAGCGAGAGAACAATGCTGAACAATAGTGCATTCCAAAATCCATCCACATGAAAACCAGAAATGAGTTTTGCAGCAAGTAAAATCATCAGTGCATTTATCACAAGTAAAAACAAACCAAGGCTGACCAATGTAATAGGCAGCGTGAATAATATTAAAACCGGTTTAATTGAAATATTTAATAACGCAAGGGCAATGGCTACAACTACTGCAGTAACAGGGCTTTCCACACTTACCCCTGGTAATAAATAAGTAACCACTATTATTGCAAGTGTTGATGTAATTAAACGGGTAAGGAAATTCATAAAAATTGTTTTTGTAAAAATATCAAATAATTTGTTCGGGGCTAATGATAAAAGTCCTGTACAATTAAGTTCATTCTGATTTTGAACTTTATTCTCTTTTTTTAGCTTTGTAAATCATTCAGAAAAGTCATGAGCAAATTGGCCCAGCGAATTAACCAGCTTACCGAATCACAAACAATTGCCATGGCTAAACTGAGCCGCGATTTGCAGGAACAGGGTCATGATATAATAAGCCTTAGCCTGGGCGAGCCCGATTTTGTAACACCGGAGTATATCCGTGAAGGTGCTAAAAAAGCAATTGATGAAGGATTTACTTTTTATACGCCCATTTCGGGTTTTGCCGATTTACGGAAAGCCATTTCCGAAAAATTTAAAAAAGAAAATGACCTCGACTTTACACCCGACCAGATTGTAGTTTCAACCGGTGCGAAACAGTCAATCGCCAACGTAGTTTTGTGCTTAGTTAATCCGGGTGACGAAGTGCTTGTTCCCGCACCCTATTGGGTCAGCTATTCGCAAATCATTTTGCTTGCAGGAGGTGTTCCGGTTTTTTTACCTACTACAATTGATGCTGACTTCAAGATAACACCCGGGCAATTAGAGGCGGCAATAACATCTAAATCCAAACTATTTATTTTTTCATCGCCTTGTAATCCTACCGGCAGCGTTTACACCCAAAATGAATTAAAAGGATTGGCAGATGTTTTTGCGCAGCATGAAAACATTTATATTTTATCGGATGAAATTTATGAACACATTAATTTCAATGCCAGTCACGAAAGCATTGCGCAATTTTCCGAAATTAAAGAACGGGTTATTGTGGTAAATGGTGTTTCAAAAGGATATGCTATGACCGGCTGGCGCATTGGATACATTGGTGCCGCAACTGATATTGCGAAAGCCTGTGATAAAATGCAGGGGCAGTTTACTTCGGGCACTTCGTCAATCTCTCAAAAAGCTGCATTGGTGGCGTTGACTGGTGACAGCAGTCAAAATCATAAAATGCTCGAGTCGTTTAAGCGTAGAAGAGACCTTGTATTAAATTTAATGAAAGATATTCCCGGGTGGAAAGTCAATATTCCGCAGGGAGCGTTTTATGTTTTTCCTGATATCAGTTATTATTTCGGAAAAAGTGATGGAACCGCAACAATTAAAACTCCATCTGACCTTTGCATGTATTTATTGAAGGACGCTAAAGTCGCCTTGGTTACCGGTGAAGCTTTTGGCGATAAAAAATGTTTGCGTTTTTCTTATGCTACTTCCGATAAGCTTTTAATTGAAGCACTCAGAAGGATAAAGGAAAGTTTGGCAAAGCTGAAATAGTAAAGCCATTGCGCTAAATCTCTCTTCAGCAAAATCACTTATGGGAAGATTAATCATTAAAATGGATGTGATGAAAGATTTTGAAGGAGAATAAAAGATTATAATGAAGCCATCTTCATAGATCCTGATTTTGCACAAACTTATTATAACCGCGGGCTTGCCGAATTATTAATCTTGCTTCATAGAATTGTTTACCCCTGAAACCATCAATATCACAATTATGCGAGATGCTTTAACCAAAAAGATAATATCACGTTTAAATAATTGGTAGTTTTAATGCCGGTATCAATGAAAAAAGCGATTTTCACTTTCTTATTTTTTTTTCTCACCCTTTCTTTTTCGAAGGGACAATTTTATTTTGATTGGAGCAAAATTATTTCATCAGGCATTCAGGCAGCCGAGTGTCGCTTAATTAGCAAAGATAATCACGAAAGTTATTTTATTTACAGCTACTACAGAAACACCTCCCCAGCTAATCCCGGTTATTGGTCCGTATCAAAAAACAAAATTGTTAACAATAACTTGCAAATCGTAGCTGGATTATTTGGAACCGGAAATTTTAATTATACTTATTCAAATTTATACTCTCTTGGCAATGTTTTAACAGATAGTCAGGAAAATATTTATTTGTCTGGAAGTTATTTCGGTCAAGTTTATTTGCCTAATCAGACATTTACTTCAAATGGTTATCATATTATCAAGTATGATTCATCAGGAAATTTTATTTCTTTTATTTCTGTTTTTGGACTTTTAAATGCAATTGACGCGAACGGAAATTTCTATTGCTCAAACGGAGCCATTATTTTTAGGTATAACAGCACCTTTACGTTAATTGACCAAACGAATTATACAGGACCCTTATTAAAAGTTTTTCCAAACGGAGAATATGTTGTAAACAATAACAATGTAATTAAAAGATATGCTTATCAGGGCTCAATACTTTCACAATTTGGCATTCCACCAGTTAATTTTAATTCCTTTAAGTTTTCTGAAAACTTTGAATACGTAGCCCTCAGGTATTCTCTTTATAATAGTAGCACAAGTTATTTTACCGTTGTTGATAGTGTTGGAAATATATTTTACACGCAAACTTTCATTAATCAATATGGAAATGAGCAGACCAATTATGATATTGATACAATAGGAAATCTATATATCAGCAGTAATTCTGGTATTTCAAAATATAATTCTGGTATGAGACTTTGGTATGCAGTTTTTACTTTTGCGTTCGATTATGTTGTCGATGCCGGAATTTCGAATCTTATAGTTATTGGTAAAAATATTTTTTACTGGGGAAATTATGGTTGGGATTTTAATAACAATTATGGTCAGCACATGTATTCGCCTGTTGCATTTGTGCCTCCTGATATTTGTAAGATTAAAAATTCTAATAGCAGCTATGGAATTGAAAGCTTCTTTGGCGCTATTGTTCAGGATACTTTTCCGGCATCAGGCACCAATGTTTCGTTGACACAAATTGCAATCGGAAATAATGCCATTACAAAATTTTGTACAACAGATGATTTTATCGTTAAAGCAAATATTACAAACTATAATTATCAATTATATCCTTACAGGACTTTATTCATTGCGGAAATTTCGGATTCAACAGGTTCTTTTGCAAATCCGGTTAAAATCGGAGAAAGTTATTTTCCCACTTTTAACTGTGCTGTTCCCGACAGCATTTCACAGGGGGGTGGCTATCAGGTTCGGGTAAAAACAACAAATCCTGCGCTTGTAAGCAACCCATTTCCTACTATTTATAGTGTGGTTAGGTCGCCCGTGATTGATTCGCTTTCCATTGATAATGCATTCATGTCAGGATATGATATTGTCGGGTGTGATTCGGTTTCGCTTACAGTTCACTGTTCAGATCCAAATTTAACTTACAAATGGGTGAGAAGGGATCTTTATGGTGCATATTATGATGAGTTCAGTTTAAATGATTATGATTCTATTTACAGTACATCATATTCTAAATACGGAGTGATTGCAAGAATTACAAATCCGGTCAATCAGTGTTACAGAAACTCAGCTTTAAAAAACATTACAGTAACAACCAATCCATATGTAAATATTTATTTCAACGAACTTTATTGCAATTCATGTTATTATTTGGATACGATGAATATCTGTGTTGATAATGGTCCCATCAGGATAGCAATTAGTCCTTATGATGCGGATAGTGTTGAAGGATTTGTTTCAGGTGATGGAGTTTATCCTATTGGAACGAGTGGTCAATCATTTTATTTTTATCCAGACAGTGTTTTCCCCGGCTTTCACACTATAAAATATTTTTTCCCCTTTAGCACAGCAAATTGTTTCATTCCTGCTGATTCAATTACAATTTTTGTGGATACCTGCCATCATAATATTGTTACCGGAAATGTTGCAAATGGTTCTTATCTCTGCAGCCGGGATACAGTTTTAGTTCCTTTTACTATTAACAACACTTTTGACAGTACAAATGTTTTTAAAGTTCTTTATGGCAATGTAGTTATCGGAACTGGAACACAATCGCCAATTGCTGCTGTAATTCCTGATGTCAATGGAACTGTTTCTGCACGATTCAGGGTTATTTCAACCAGTCCTGCCGATACCGGAACCTATAATCATGACGGAATTTTTTACATCAGGAATATTTCAAAGCCGGTAATTACTTCAAACGGAGTGTATGCTTCCTGTTTTTCTTTAAATTCAATATTGACTACATCATCAAGTTTCGGGCAAGGGCATTATCAATGGTATTTTAATAATTTGCTCATGCTTGATTCGGTTTCCTATAATATTGTACCGTACCTGGCAGATACAACCGGCAATTACAAATTCAACTTTATTGAAACACAAAGTAGTTGCAGTCGTTCATCTGACGAAGTTACTGTGGAAGATTCAACCAGCGTTCCTTATCTCCAGTTCATTGCTCAGCCCGATACAAATTATTTCTGTCTTGGTGATTCTTTACTGTTGATTGCCCACACTCAATTAACTAATTCTGTTCAATGGTTTAAAAGTAATGTTCCGATTTCCGGGGCAAATGATACACTGTTTTACGTAAGCGCAAGGGGAAATTACAGCTGTATGGTCACTTCTCCGGCAGGCTGCACACTGGCATCATCTGTAAAATCAATTTTTGAAAATCCGATTGCGCAAATAAATGTTTATACCGATTCATTGCGGAGATGCCAGGGAGAAAATTTTAATTTAAATGCTTATTCGGGAACAGGATACTCATACGCATGGTATAAAAACGGAAACCCGATTTCAGGAGCAACTTCTTATTCTTATGCAGTAACAACTGACGGAATGTACAAAGCATTTATGACAACCCCGCAGGGTTGTTCGGGGTTTTCCGATTCAGCTTATATCTATTTTGTTCCGAAACCAACGGTAAGCATAATTCCTTCAACTACTGTTAATGCTTGTGCAGGAGATTCTGTTCTGTTGCAGGCAATTGGTGATTCAACATTATCATATCAGTGGTATAAAAGCAGTTCGCAGATTAATGGAGCAACATCCATGAACTATTCTGCTTTTACAACAGGATATTATTTGGTAAAAGTCACTGACCCGGTTACTTATTGTTCTTCAAGTTCGGGTTCTGTTTATATAAATTTTCACACCCCTCCAGAGGTAACTATTTCACCTTCTACAAATGTTTCATTCTGTATTGGAGATTCAGCAATACTGTCAATTCCGCTGACAGGAAATGTTACTTATCAATGGACGAAAGACAGTATTGTTATTCCGAATTCAAATTCAAATCAACTTACCGTTACATTGCCCGGAGCTTACCAAGCGGTTGCATCCGATGTTTATGGTTGCAGCGCAGTTTCGTCTGAGGTTGCTGTTTCAACATTTCCTTTACCTACAGCCTTCATTCAGGCAAACGGACCCACCACTTTTTGTGCGGGTGATTCTGTGTTGCTGACAGCACAGTCTGTTTCTGGTGCAACATACCAATGGTACAGAACCGGTTTAATTATTTCTTCAGCAATTCAAAATTCTTATTATGCCAAGCTGACAGGTAATTATACTGTTTTAATAACCGACACAAATGGCTGCTACAACATTTCAAATATTATTAATGTTAATGTTCCTTGCACACCGGTTTCTCATAATAGCGGTTTGAAATCTGAAATTCCGCTTGATGAAAATAATTTTTATTATTCCTATTTTCCAAACCCGGTAAAAGATATTTTATATCTGAATATTTTATCCGGAAAAGACGGAAATGCAAAAATTGAAATTGCAGATTGTTTGGGCAATACAGTTTTTTTGTCGGAAGTAAAAATATTGACAGGTATAAATGAAACAGCGTTCCGTATAAAAAATATATCAGCGGGAACTTATTTCATAAAATTATTTTTCAGCGATGAAATTTTCTATGCAAAGCTTATTAAGCAGTAAAAGAATATTTTTTTTAATCATCATCCTGACATTTTTCCATCACTTTTGATAGTTTCCTCCAAGTAACTATTCTTTATCTTTGCCGATTCCAAATTATTTCATTCTTGAAAGATTCCAAATATTTAAAAAACATTTTCAGAAAATTTTCAGAAAAAAAGGTTCTGATTATTGGCGATGTGATGATTGATTCCTATCTGTGGGGAACCGTGGAGAGAATTTCACCCGAAGCTCCTGTACCGGTAGTTTCGGTTACTAAAAAAGAAATGCGTCCCGGTGGTGCGGCAAATGTTGCAATCAATATTCAATCCATGGGGGCCAATCCGGTTTTATGCTCAGTAATTGGTAATGATGATGACGGAAAAAAATTTATTGCTCTCCTGAAAAAACAAAAACTAAATGCTCAGGGTATAGTTGTCAGTAAAAAAAGATCAACCACGGTTAAGACACGCGTAATAGGAAATAAGCATCAGTTGATCCGTGTGGATGAAGAAATAAATGATGAACTGGATAATGAGGATGCTGAAAAGCTAAATTCGCTTGTTGCGAAGCTTATTCAGTCCGAAAAACCTGATGTGATAATATTTGAAGATTATGACAAAGGTGTGTTAAGCCCAAAGGTGATTAAATTTATTTCAGCCCTCGCCCTCAAAAAAAACATCCCGGTTGCAGTTGATCCAAAAAAGAAAAATTTTATTCATTACAAAAATGTCGCTTTATTTAAACCTAATTTAAAAGAATTACATGATGGGTTGAAAACAGATATGGATGATTTATCCGTCACTGCATTGAAAAAAAATATTCACCCGTTCAGGGAAAAACAAAAAATAGGAATGCTGATGGTTACTCTTTCGGAAGCAGGAATTTATTTCAGCAGCAATGGCGAAGATAAAATTATTCCGGCTCATGTGCGGTCGGTTTCCGATGTTTCAGGTGCGGGCGATACTGTTATCAGCGTTGCCGCTTTGTGCGTTGCCTGTGGCTTGCCCCCTCATGTTATCGCTGAACTTTCAAATCTTGCCGGTGGACTGGTTTGCGAAGAAGTAGGTGTCGTACCGATTGATCGTAATCAGTTAATGATGGAAGCATCAAAATTATTTGCTGATAAATAATGAGCGGAATTTTGTTGGTACTCTTATAAAATATTTTTCAGCGATTAATTTAAAAACCGGTCTTCGATTACCGTTCAAAATTTTACAGGTTGAAAAATCGAACTCTTTCATGTCTGAAATAACCTCATATCACCTTAGAACCGATAGCAAAAAAGTGCAGGTGCGTAATATGTTCGATGGCATTGCGCATCAATATGATTTTTTAAATCACCTGTTTTCGCTCGGCATTGATAAACGGTGGAGAAAAAAAGCTGTTAAATTCCTGAAGCATGAATATCCAAAAACAATTCTTGATGTGGCAACCGGCACGGCTGACTTTGCCATCGAAGCGCTTACTTTGAATCCGCAGCAGGTTACCGGAATTGACATTTCAGAAAAAATGCTGGAAAAAGGGAAAATAAAAATCGTTAAAAAGAAATTTGAAAATAAAATAAAATTATTTATTGGCGATTGCGAAAATCTAAGCTTTGCCGACCAGTCATTTGATGCAGTTACCGTTGGATTTGGTGTTCGAAATTTTGAAAATCTTGAAAAAGGATTGTCGGAAATTTATCGCGTTTTAAAAAAAAACGGAACGCTCATTATTCTTGAATTCTCAACTCCGCAATCATTTCCGATTAAGCAATTGTATCATTTTTATTTTTTGAATATTTTACCTTTTTTTGGCCGCATTATATCAGGTCATCAAAACGCGTATCATTATCTGCCTAAATCCGTTAAAGAATTTCCGGCAGGTAAAAATTTTATTAATAAACTTACCGAAGCCGGATTTGTAAACAATAAATGCAACCCGGTTACG
>JBIOHJ010000109.1:0-11038 GCA_044448905.1 Bacteroidia bacterium
ATTTTTTTCGCTCCTTTTATATAAGCGATTCGCGGCTTTAAAATTCACATCCTTTTTTTCGGAAATTGGTTCCTATATTATTGGCGTTGGACCCAACATTTCAAAAGTTGAAGCCAACGCTTATACCGTTGGCTCCAACAATGCCACGGTTGGCGCCAACAGCGTTACCGTTGGTGCCAACAGCGCCACCGTTGGCTACTTTTTCGATGCCGTTGGTGCCTTTTTTGGCAATATCGGCAGCAATAACTTATATAAATACTTAATATTCAATAATTTAACCTAAAAACAATCAAAAACATGGCAAAAAAAGACTATGTACCAAGGCAAGAGCCTGACCAAATACCATGGTCAAACACGCTGAAAACAAAAATTGCAACGCATGGCGCAACCGTTGGCTTAGCGCCCGGTGATATTACAACGGTGCAGGGCAATTGCGATACGGTTAGAACCTCGATAAACGACTATAACGCGGCTACCCAGGTTTACCAAGCGGCAACCAACACCAAAAACAACGCAAAAAACCCTGCCATTAAAAACATACGCACTTTTGCGCAGCGTATTAAAAACCACGCTGCTTACACCACTACAATTGGTGAGGAGCTTGGCATTATTGGCGATGAGCAAACGGTAGATGTGCCCAACTCGCAGCCCGAGCTGAAACACGCCAAAGTACCCAGCGGGCATGAATTTAAATTTAACCTCAAAGCGTTTTTTGACGGGGTAAATATTTACAAAAAGCTGCCCGGTGCCGCGGGGTTTACTTTCCTGGCGCGCGATACGCAAACGCCTTATATAGATACCGCATCGGTTGAAAACGGAACCGAGTATTATGCCCTTTATGTATTGGGCGATACCGAGGTAGGGCAGCGCAGCAGTGTAGTTAATGTGAGTGTGTAGGGCGTGGGAAACATAAACACTAAACATTAAATATTAAATGTTATGCGCAACTCTTGGTGACACAGCGACTTCAAACATTCAGCAAGAAATAAACATGAACAATATTGTAAACTAAAATAATTATACATTTACATCTGCATCCATACTCCTAAATTTCTTTATTGCGTCAGCAATAGGTAATAGAAAGGTTTATCAGCGTGTCTGCATAAAACTTTCAACTAATGGTAACAAGAGATGGTGACCAAATCAAAATTTTGTATGCTGATGATGATGCAGACGACCGTGAATTTTTTCAGGATGCACTTGAAGAAGCACACACAAACGCAAAGCTCACAACTGTTGAAGACGGTGATAAGCTAATGAAATATCTTGCTGAAGTTGACGGACAACATCCCGATATTATTTTTCTTGATATAAACATGCCACGCAAAACAGGGAAGCAATGTTTAAAAGAAATACGAAACGATAATTTACTTGCCCACATTCCTGTTATAATGTTTTCCACTTCTGCTTACAAAGAAGACATTGAAGAAACTTTTGCAAACGGTGCTAACCTATATGTTTCCAAACCGGTTTTTTTTAATGATGAAGTAGAAATTCTCAAAAAGATATTTGCTCTACATTGGCAAAAAGAACTTTTAAAGATAGACAAGAAAAGATTTGTCTTGCATACGCCAACCCTTAGGTAAATCGCCTTGAACAAAGTGTGTAATTTCACCTGACAGGTTCAGGCAGGCATGAGCACAGTTCCTGTCAGAGTGATTAAAGTTTTATACTTTTAACTTTCCAAAAATCACACTTACAGGAGCTGCGCAACCTGTGAGGTGAAAACAAAATTATTTCGCCACACACCATGAATGATAACCTCCCCAAAAAAGGCTCCATACTCAACCCGTGCAACGAAGATAAAATGCTTAAAAATATTTCTATCCTCATCAACGAGAGGTTTGAAATTTACTTTGATGGCGTGCATTTTAAAACCTGCTCAAGCCTGTTAAACGCGCAGCAAAAGGTACAATTATATGCGCAGGAAAAATTCGACTCGTATAAGGTCGTGTACTTTTCACCGCCTGTTCATATTTCGGGCAAATTAGGCTTGCAGGATACGGTTGTAGGGCGCATGAGAAAAAAATAAATATCTTTTAATTTCACCTGGCAGCTCGCGCAGCCCTGACAGGTTATAGAAAAAATAAACGTGACAGGAGAATTCCTACCTGCCAGGTTCCAATCCCGGTCTTCTTTCCTTAGTTCGTTCCACAGCTTTATCGTGCCGCCAGTCGTTAATAAATTTTTCGTTACCCGAAAGCAAAACATCGGGCACTTTCCATCCGTTAAATTCGGCAGGGCGGGTATAAACAGGAGGAGAAATGAGGTTATCCTGGAAGCTGTCGGAGAGGGCAGAGGTTTCGTCATTTAAAACTCCCGGCAGCAGTCGGATAACGGCATCACACAGCACAGCAGCAGCGAGCTCGCCACCGCTCAATACATAATTGCCAATTGAAATTTCGCGGGTAATTAAATGTTCGCGGATGCGCTCGTCAACTCCTTTGTAATGCCCGCAAAGGAGCAGCAGGCTTTTTTTGAGAGACAGCGAATTAGCAACAGCCTGGGTTAATATTTCACCGTCAGGGCTGAGATAAATAACATCGTCATATGTTTTTTTTTGCTTTAACGCATTTATACAGTTCCAAACCGGCTCAATCATCATTACCATTCCGGCACCGCCACCGTACTGGTAATCGTCAACACTTTTATGTTTGTCGGTTGAGTAATCGCGCAGGTTTATCAAATTTATTTCGACCACACCTTTTGCAGCAGCCCGTTTTAAAATTGATTGCTCAAAGGGGCTTTTCAGCAAATCGGGAAGGATGGTGATGATGTCAATCTGCATGGTTTTATCTTATTAAACTCTATATTTAAATAATGCCACATTGACCATTTTTTTGGGGTAACCAAATATATAATTACCAAAACTGTCATGTGACATTGTGACAAAAATAAATTTAATAACCTGTTACCCAGTAGTTGATGCAATTTATTTTAAATCTAAAAAGCAAAGTGCCAATTTAGATTGAAGTAATTATTTAAGTAATTTTTGCATCCGGTAGTGCTGGATGGCATCGAAAAGCACAAAAGACTTTTTTAAAAGCTCATACCCGTTTCTTTTATAAAAGCTGACAGCTGTGCTTCGGGCTTCAAGAATTATTTTTTCGGCACCGTTTGCTTTGGCTTTTTCTTCAAGGTATTTTAATATACCCACACCATAATTATTTCCCCTGTATTTTTCCGAAACTGCCATAAACCGTATTTGTCCTTCGGTTTCGCTGTTAAAATGCAGCCTGCCAATGGCGATTACTTCGCCCAGCTTATTTTTTAAAAAAGCATGTGTTGAGGTGGCGTCCAGCTCATCGCGTTCCGAACCTTTGGGTTGTTCCCATGGTTTGCGAAGCACCTGCCAGCGGAGGCGGTAATATTTTTCGAAATCTTCGCGGGTCATCGGTTCGTTTACCTTCATAGCAGCAATGAATCGGGTGTTAGAAAATGGGGGTTAGTTAAAAACAAATTCACCGCAAAAGTATTAAGATTAACGCTATTTTTAAAATTGCATTATAAAAGGAAACTATTTCGCTCTGGATTTGCCCCGGGGGAGGAATATTTCAGCCATCATGCAGCGAACGCTTCCCCCGCCAACCGCTTCTATCATAGGAATGGGCACTGCCAGAATTTTACCATACTTTAAAACAATTTCAAGCTGGTCATCCGCCAAACATTCAAATGCCGACCGGGACATTATGGTGATTAATTCGCCCCTTTTATTTTTTACCTGCAGCATGTTGCCTGCAAATTTCTCCACCTGGTTAAAAGTAAGGTCTATAATTTCATGGCCGGTTGATGTTAATTTTTTTATCACCCTGTTTCGCTCTTTTTTACTGGTAATGCTTTCAGCGCACACAACGGCAAAATCCTGTGCAACGGTCATCATTACATTGGTATGATAAATTTCTTTGCCTCTTTTCGAATGGGCTGTGAACAGTTCCGGGGTGTAGTTCAGCATCAGGCACAATAATCTTGCAGTTGTTGTGCTGGTGCGCGAAGATTTATTCGCGTATGCAATTTTATTTACATGGTCGAAGACCATGCTGCCGGTTCCTTCGAGGTAAAGCCCCGCGTTTTCATAATATGTTAAGTTGGCGAACCCAGTATTTTTGAATTTATACTTTGTTTGAAGAATCTTAAAAACATCTTCTCTTCTTTCGAGCCTGCGGTTAGGGGCAACCATTGGGTATAAAACCACCCTGCCATCATGATGGGTGCTGAACCAATTGTTCGGAAAAACCGCATCAGGACAAACAGCATCCGATTGGTCTTCCATCACAATTACATCAACAAAATATTTTTTAAGAAGATGAGTGAAATGATTAAATTCTTCTAATGCTTTTTTACGAATGGTTTGTTTATTCTTTTTAATTTTTTTCTGAAAAACATTGTTGACAGCCGTTTCGGGATTGAATCCGAAATGTTTCGGGCGAATCATGAGAACCGCGCTTGCCGCCTGTGACTTTTTTTTTGATTTCATACTATGCAAAAATACGTTTCATTTAGCAGGGTAATATTGAAAAATAATTATTTTCAAATCACACGATATTATGTATCATTGCAGCGAAACAAAAAGCCTGAATACAATGGAAAATAAAATTGAATATGAAGTGCATAGCAAAGAAAAAATTTACTTTACCATCAGGGTTGTTGTAGCGCTTGGAACTTATTATTTAATTTATTATTTAGTAAGCCTGGCTTTTACTTTAAGAGCGCTTCCGTTTATACCTGTAATTTTATTTTATGTGGGAATTATTTTATTGTATTTGATTTTAAGGTTAGGACTCCTGGTGGGATATTTAAAGGGCAATGCGGTAAAAGTTACAGCCAACCAGTTCCCGGATATTTATGATATAGTTTTAAAACAATGCCAGGCATTGGAGATGACCAAAATTCCCGATGTTTTTATTCTCCAGAACGGAGGATTGCTGAATGCGTTTGCCACCCGGTTTGTAGGAAGAAATTATATTGTAATTTATTCGGATGTTTTAGAAGAAGCCTACGAAAATAATATGGATGCTGTTGAATTTATTATCGGCCACGAATTAGGACACATTAAAAGAAAGCACATGACTAAATCATTATTGCTGTTTCCCACTTTTATTATTCCGCTGCTTAACCAGGCTTATTCGAGGGGTTGTGAATATACCTGCGATAATATTGGAGCTGCCCTTAATAATAAAGGTGTAAAGCCGGGATTGCTGGTGCTTGCTTCCGGAAAAAAATTATGGCGTAAAGTAAATGTGGAAAGATATATGCAGCAGGAAGCAACCGAAGATGGTTTCTGGTCGTGGTTTGCCGAAAAAGTATCCACTCATCCCAAATTAACAAGAAGAGTAATTCGTTTCAGGCATCTTGATGCGAAACCCGAAAAAATTGCTGACGAATCTGAACAAAAAAAAGAATTTGTTTCCGACCATCATTCATATATGCCCAAGGTTTAATTTTTTTAAGCATAGCTCTTTGCTAATAACTATCATTTACAAATTATTAATTTTTCATACTTCCTGTTCTTCAAAGCAGCTTTAATTAAATAAAGCGTATCAGGGTTTTCTTCACCTGCCGTTACACAATCGCTAATCATCTCGGGATTACTCCCTATAAATTCGGGTTCAAAAAATCCATAACCTTTATAATCGCCATTCTCAACTTTTATTACCGATTTTTCTTCGTGCTTTCTTCCTTTTCCAATCAGCAAAAAATCGGGATGCTCAAATAAAAATGTGGCAATTGCATTTTTAACCCGGGTGTTATAAGCATCGGCAGATTCAATACCGGCACAGGCGCCATTGCACTGTTTAATTTTATAATCAAAGCAAGCTCCGTCATTCATCGTCTCAAAGCCGCAAAACTTTGAACACAGGTTAAAATGCTTCATTCTCCTGTCGAGGCTGCGCATTGCATCCTGTTCGAAAACAAAAGCGGCAATCGGCTTTTCACCCCGGTTTATTTTTCTTACATCAAGACAAATATATCCGCCAGCACTGAGCGAATCAAAGATTCCATAATGAAAAACTTTTCTTTTTCTCGAACGGTTATAAACCGGTTGGTGCTTTTTAATTTCATCCGACTCCAAAAGCAAAGCAATAAGTTCGCTGCCGGTTAATTCAAAACGTATATATGCAACTTCATCTTTCAGCCTCATTGTTTTTGCCGAACGCTTGTTTTTAAAATGAGCCAGCACGCGGCTTTTTATATGCTGACTTTTGCCTATGTAAATAATTTCGTTTTTACTGTTTACAAAATAATATACGCCTGTTTCATCAGGTAATTTGTTAATGATTTCAGGGTTGATATTATCAGGAAGATTGGAATAATAATTCCACGGTTTTATCAAGTTACTTACTTCGGTGTTTTTATTTAATGAAAGTATTTTTTCAAATAATTTAACTGTGGCAGCGGCATCACCTCCGGCACGGTGTCTTCCGTTCAGAGGAATATTTAAGGATTGGGCTAATTTTCCTAAGCTGTACGATGGAAACCCGGGAAGCAGCTTCCGGCTGAGCTTGCATGTACATAGTGTATCACGCTTATAATCATATCCAAGGGTTTTAAATTCCTGCCTTATAAATGAATAATCGAATTGAGAATTATGCGCGACAAAAATTTTTCCTTCAGTAATCTCGACAATTTTTTTTGCCACTTCAAAAAATTTCGGGGCACCAGCCACCATTTCGTTGGTAATGCCTGTCATCCTGGTAATAAATGGAGGAATATAACGCCCGGGATTGATGAGAGTTTGAAACTCGTTCACTACAGAAAGCCCGTCATGCACAAAAATTGCAATTTCGGTTATTTTGCCGTCAGGTAAGCTGCTGCCGGTAGTTTCTATGTCAATGATGGTGAACAATGAGAAAGTCTAAAGTTTATTGATGCAAAAGTAGGGAAGTCTGATTTCCGAAATTATATAAACAGGCCGGGCAGCCATCTGCTCAAAAATTTTAAATTTGCACTCCTTCAAGCCCAAGTGGCGAAACTGGCAGACGCACCATCTTGAGGGGGTGGCGCCAACAGGCGTGCGAGTTCGAATCTCGCCTTGGGCACTTGATAGTAAGCAGTGAACTTTCGCGCGAGTGGCGAAACTGGCAGACGCGCAGGTCTCAGAAGCCGTTGGAGTAGGAGGGAACGTTCTTTCTTCTTTACAAGGCTTGGTGCTTGAATACAGGGGTTTTAATACACCTTTTAGGCTCGTTGAACTATTAGTCACACCCTGAAAAAGTAGAGCAAGGTGCGGAAACAAGGTGCTGTTTTTATAGTTCATTTGGCTACTTCTAAACCATTTTCTTTTATTCGCGAATTATTTCGGATATCCTCCAATTCATTTTTCCTTTCGATTTCAGGACCGAATATTTTAAAGCCACGCGCAACTTTAGCCAACGTTTCCTTTGCCAGATAATGTCGCTCGATCACTTCATCATTTGAATGCCCGGAAATTGCTTTAGCATTATTTCCGCCCATAAATATTGACAGGTTGGTGATATAAGTTTTCCGGAGGCATTTGAACGTAAGTTCCCGACCAGTATTTAGCTGCTTGTAGAAATGCGTAAATCCGCGTGTAAGGTCTTCCGGCATTCCTTTTACCCTGTCAACCGTTGCATCAGGAGCAAGAATATATTTGTCGGAATTTTGGTACTTTTCATATCCCATTTTTACAAGTAATTCCTTCAATGATTCCGTAACAGGAATGTAGATGTATTTCTTTTCGTCATCTTCAGTTCTTCCTTGAATTCTGTTGACTTTGTAATCTTCAACTTTAATGTATAACGGAATTCCGTCATCACTATGAATAATGTCGCTATATTTTGCAGTGGAAACTTCTTCACGTCTTCTCCCGCTTTCTAGGGCTAAAGCTATCCCATCTTTCAGCCAGGGACGAAAAAAATTTCGTTCATGTTTTTTTCCTTTCGGATATTTCTGAATTCCGTTTTCAGGTGTTATCCGCTGAAGCAATTTATTATATTCTTCCTGAGTAATTGCCAGCGGATTTGTGTTTGTCTTTTTTCTGTTAACGCTCTCAAACCAGTTACGCAATGGTGCGTTATATTCTTTGATATACCAGTTTATAAACCCCGAACAATGCTTCAGGTACTTATTGAATGAACGCGGTGAGAACCCTTTTTTATTTAAATGCTCATAAACTTTACCAACCATCGCATCATCCAGATCATTTACTTCAACAACAGAAGGATCGAATTTGCTTTTCTTCAAACCTTCCGCGAGGTCAGTTAATGTCCGGTCTATTTCTTTCAGGTATGCTTTACTTCTATTTTTTTGCCTGTGCATTGGAACATTTTCGTTATGAAGGTATGCCATATAACGGGCAATGGCGTTAACGAACGATCTCGGTGTATTTTCCGCTTGTTCAATTTCTATTTTGCTTTCTTTTGTCTTTTTATCAGGCTTACCATTTTCTTTTACCTCTTTCGCAAAATCAATTGCCTGTTTTATTGCTTCGTTTAAATTTCTTGTTTTTAAAACTTTTGTTCTTCTTGAATTACCGCCTTTTGGTATATTCTGGTAATCCTTAAAAACATGCTTTCCTCCAAATGGACATTTTTGAAGCGGCTTCCCTGTTTCCTTGCATACATCGGAAACATTCGTTTTGCATTGGTAACAATAAACGGTCAATCCAAGACCTCTAATTCTTTTTGATGGTGGTATGTATAACGGTTCATCCATCGGGATGAGGGATTATAGCTCTGCTAGTTTTACAGTCAAGTGGGCTAAAAATTCCTTTTCAATTTTTCCCTTTGACTTATAACTTTTCAATTGTATTTTGTGTTTCTCATTTAAAGCAGTGTTGTATTCGCTGAAGACATTTGAATAGGCATGGAAAACATCCGACACTTTATCGGTTCCATATTTCTCCTTTATATACTTCTTTGGCTCTTTGTTTACTGCTGCCTCGAATTCTTCTTTGAGTACATAGGGTTTTTTGCAACCCGTATCTGTAAAAATTCTTACGCCATTTTTATTACACCATCGTATAACCGATCTGCGCCTTTTATATTGAAGCCTCACCTGAATTTCCGATATGTATAGTCGTTCAAACACTGTAAAAAGTTTTACAGTGCAACGTTAATTTAATCTGCGGCAGGCTTGTTCGCAGGAGAAGGGTAGGAGAAAGGGCGACCCCTATGCGCCCCTTTTAAATATTGGTAAAAAAATGTCCCGAATGAAATTCAAATTTTCTATACTCCGAACTTTTTTCGAATGAATTTTCCGAAGATATTCCGGATCAAAATCTTTACCCTCTGAGTCGCAAAAATTATTTGCTATCACCACATGCCAATGCTTATGGTATGGAATGAAATTCTGTGCGGTAAAAAACTCAAATGTAAATGTAAGCAGATTAACCTCACGTAGCCAGAGCAATTTTCGTGCATTGGTTACTCCTTCTCCAGAAAAGTGTGGCTTGAAATCTTCAAGCGAAGCATTCGTTAATCGGTTATTATGGAAACCAGAATACACATTGTTTAAAATCTCCGGCATACGGCATCCTATAAAATCGATTATTTCATAGGATATATCGTGTCGCAGATTAAGAGCTTGATTTTTGTCGATAATATCTCTCTCCGGTAAAATTATAGGTTGTTGGTTGTTCAGCGCAGGTAAAGGTACAAGCTGTTGGTTTCTTAGGTATCTTTCTATTCTTGAATCGACAAATTTTGAAAACTGTTTACCAAATTGCTGTGAATCATCGTTTTCATTTTGAACGTCTGATTTTTTATTTAGGATGGAAATGTCATCCCCCTTCAAAATTGAAGGAGGTTCTTGACTCAACTTTGGCGATTTATATTGTCGCTTGCGCTTCATATTTATATGGAGCGTTGTCAATTTTTAATTATATCATAGTCGCAACTCTTGCTTTCTTTTCTTTAATAAATACATGTTCGTTCTTTTGGGTTAGTAAATTTTTTTGGAATTAGATATTGACAAGGTTTTATAAATGATGTTCTGAATGGTTATTCACAAATTTTTGTTCATTTTTTCCCTATCTGGTGTGTTATAGTTATTTGAGAAATAATTTCCTTTGTATAGAAAATAAAAACGGAATGCATGGCAGCATTCCGCGACTAAAAAAATATTTGACTTGGAATAAAGTTTTTCCTAACTTTGAAATACCAAAATAAAACATTCGGGTATTATACATATGTCTCGTCTGTTTAATGAGGGGGTTCTTACCAACCCCCTTTATTTTTTATATTAGCTATCGGGAATTTTCAACATCAGTTTAGATTTTAGGTTAGGTTTAGTTTTTAAAAAAGCCGCATTCCAAATGGACAGCAGCTTTCAATTTGAGGACAAAATTACGTAATTAGAATCGAGAAAACCAAGTTTTTGACTATAATTATATCAACATAATGTTTAACATTATTTCATTGAAATAATCTCATTTTTGGTTTCGCCCCAACCCCTTCACAAAGATTTTCTGAACGGACAAGACGAAATGCCCTTCGGGTGCGCAATGATTTTCTCGGCATAAAGCCGCTTCGCTTTTTATTCCAATTCCTCCTTGCCGCATCTTGCCCGTTCAGATTTTTTGGTTGTTACGGGGTTGAAGCGATAGATCTGTTTTCTCAATAGAGTTTTTTCATTGTGTCTGGACAAACCGGCTTTTCCCTGCTGTAACAGCTTCCCCATCTTGACTGTTTCCTTTTACGAGTTACCATGCACCCAAAATCAGTACATAAACAATTTAAAACAATTCAATCATGAAAACAAAAAAGGTAAATCAAAAGGACAATCCGGCTGTCAACAGCCAGGCGCTTTCTTCACCGAAAGAAGCCATTAATTTTAAAAGTGCGTTTCTCATCAAGGGAAACAAAGCACTGCCGTTCTCAGAAGAGCAGCTTCGCTCCACTCCGCTAGAACGAAAATTTCATTCTGTAAAGGAAATGGAGGAAGTTATTTTAAAGAACAGCCATCCATTTTTTGGACAGCAGTCATTTTTAAAAGGGATGCAAAAGAAGGGCGAAACATTATTTGAACAAGGTTTTGCTCCAACAGGGTTATTGCTTGATCTGGGCGATTTCGTCAGACC
>JBIOHJ010000110.1:0-10993 GCA_044448905.1 Bacteroidia bacterium
AGGCAGTTCTTCAAAACATTTTTTGATGGCTTTCTCACACAGCTCCGCTGCATAATGCTCAAACAATCCCATTCGTTGCGAAACAGGAACCGGTGCATGATGATTTGCAGGGTGAAATAGAATATTTTCTGATTCATCGGTATTTTCGAATTCATCCAAAACACTGTAGCGATATTTTATGCCGCTTCGGTTGTAAATTTTGCGTAATCTCAGCTTATCTACCCTGGACATTCCATTAGCCGATTCCAAAATGGAGTAATGTAAATCCTGTGAAACTTTATTTGGCGGAACTGATGTACCAATAGATTGTATAGCAGGAGTCTTTACAGCGAGGGTCATTTTATTTTCTAACTTTGAAATGCCGTAACAAAGACATCGGGAAACAAAAACATATTTTATTCAGTCTAAAATTTCATTCCACTACTATTGCCTTCCATCAAAAGTAACAAAAGTATTTTGTTTGACCGGGATACGCTGCTTCATCTCCGGATTCCGTTTTCTTTTTTCCTGCTGCCTGTTTTTTGTTTTTCTCTAAGCCAGTCATTAAGCATAAATGCTTTTAACGCCATAATAATTTTTATCGTGCTTCATTTTTTTATTTACCCCGGAAGCAATGTTTACAATAGTTTTATGGATGAGGATACCGGCAGCATTGGCGGACTCAAAAAACCTCCTCCCGTAACGCGAAAGCTGTATTATGCAAGTATTGTTTGCGATATTACAGGATTGCTTCTGAGCCTGCTCATCAGTTTTAAAATGTTATTGCTGATGGTGGTTTATATCGGAATTTCCAAAGCATACAGCTGGAAAAAAATAAGGTTAAAAAAATACCCGTTGTTTGGATGGATAGTGGTGATGCTGTTCCAGGGCGGGTATACTTTCTTATTGGTAAATATGGCTTGTGAAAATATTTTTAATGCTGCATGGTTCGCGGGTAAAAATATAATTTGCATGCTCATTGCCTCACTTTTAATCGGAGGCTATTATCCATTAACACAGATTTATCAGCATGATGAAGATGGTAGCCGTGGCGATTATACCATTAGTTACCGGTTGGGAATTACGGGAACTTTTGTTTTTTCGGGCATATTATTTCTTCTGTCCTGCGCAGTTGCTTTTTTTTATTTTCAGGCATATTATGAGGTAAAACATTATGTGATTTTTATTTCATGCCTGTTCCCTGTTATTATTTATTATTTCTACTGGCTAAACAAAGCAACCGGGGATAAAAAATTTGCTGATTATGACCACACCATGAGGATGACTTTTATTTCTTCAACCTGTATGATCATTTGTTTTTCAACCTTGTTTTTCATCAATCATAAATAGAAAGAAAAATTTGTTTTTAGAAACGCAGGCACATCCGCTTTTGAGGAATTATTTGCACCTCTTTGCTCAAAAAAATAAAAAAGCCTCATTAAGAACCATCACAGAAGTACAATTATTAAGAAATAACCACCCAAAACCCACCTTGCCAATGCTGAAAATTCTTTTACCTTTGCACCTCATTTTTAAAAAATAAAAATGGCCCGTTCGTCTAGGGGCTAGGACATCTCCCTTTCACGGAGGAAACACGAGTTCGATTCTCGTACGGGCTACAAAGGGAGTTAACAGGAATCATTACTGGGTAATCAAATGCTCAAAATTGATTTTGTTTGCTCCGAACTGAAAACTAAAAACTGAATACTTAAAATAAATGGCAAACCACAAATCATCAGAAAAAAGAATCCGAAACAGTGCAACCAAGCGCGAGTTAAACCGCTACCAGGCTAAAACAGCCCGTAACGCGGTTAAAGAGCTTCGCACTTCAACAGATAAAGCCCAGGCAAAAAAGTTATTTCCCGAAGTAGCTTCTATGCTTGACAAGCTGGCTAAGAGAAATATTATTCATAAAAGTAAGGCTTCCAATCTTAAATCGAGCCTGGCTAAGCATGTTGACGGCTTAAAGTAATTTTCTCAAAAATATTTGAAGGGTATTTTCTGAAAAGAGAATACCTTTTTTATTATTTTTCCTCCCGAATTATCGGGATTAAGTTTAAAAAATGGAAACAGGAGGCATAAAAGGATGGGCAGAAGCTGACCGACCGCGCGAAAAGCTTTTAAAACAAGGCAGGCATACCCTTACCGATTCTGAATTGCTTGCAATCTTAGTACGCACAGGAACTAAAAACGAAACGGCAGTTGATGTGGCCAAAAATATTTTGTCGCAATGCAATAACGATCTTGCCGAATTGTCAAAGCTTTCGGTTTCGGACCTGATGAAAAAGTCAAAAGGGATGGGTGAGGTGAAAGCAATAACAATAATTGCGGCTCTTGAGCTCGGAAGAAGAAGGAGGGAAGCAGACGGATTAAAAAGAAAAAGCATTACCACAAGCAAGGACGCTTTCGAAATATTGCATCCTCATTTGTCTGATTTGGTTCATGAAGAGTTTTTTGTTCTGATGCTTAACCGGGCTAACGATGTGATAAGAAAACACGAGATAAGCAAAGGTGGGGTTGCCGGAACGGTAGTGGACCCCAAATTAATTTTTACAGCTGCACTTGAGCATCGTGCATCCAATATTATTCTTTGCCACAATCACCCAAGCGGTCATACAAAGCCAAGCCCCGAAGATATAAAGCTCACGAAAAAATTAACCGAAGCCGGAAAAATGATGGAAATAAATGTGCTCGATCATATTATTATTGCCGGAAATTCGTATTATAGCTTTGCCGATGAAGGGCTGATGTAAATAAATTTTGAGCGGTTAGTTCGGAGTTCGGAGTAATAAATCCGTCACTTCATTTTCCGAGCTGCTGAATCCAAACTATGTTATTAATTTATACGAGTGCTGTAACTCCCCGCCTTAAATACATCTTTGATCTTATTTTAGGTGAGTTGCTTGGCGTGAATTATAATTTCACTACCGATAAGGAAGAGTTTGTTTCATTTGGCGGGACTAAGCTTAATTACAGCGAACATCCCTTTGGTGATGAACTTTTTTTTTACTCTGTTAGATTGCTTTTTGAAAAAGGAATTGAAGATCAAAACCCGGTTGTGTTTGAATGGAACCCCGCTCCTGGCGGGGCAAGTGCAATAAAAGCGTTATTTGCGACACATCCCAAATATATTTTTCCGTTTGATCCTTTTGCGGCAAGTTTTTTTTTGGTAAGCCGGTATGAAGAATACCTTCCTCACTTTCGCGATGAACACGACAGGTACGACACAAGGGAAAGCATTGCATTCCAGAAAAACTTTTTAGGAAAGCCGCTTGTAAATATCTGGGCGCTTAAAATAAAGGAAGAGCTGAGTAAAAAATTTCCGGCTTTAAAATTCTCGCCTAAAAAATATAAATTCATTTCAACGATTGATATTGATAACGCCTATGCATACCTCGAAAAAGGGTTTATGCGTACTGTCGGTGCGTATGCGCGCTCTGTTGTAAATATGGATTTTGAGGATTTTTCCGGACGAACAAAATCTTTGCTTGGAATCAGTAAAGACCCTTTCGATACTTATGAATTGCAATTGAAACTTCAGCAGAAATTTAAATTTAAATCCATTTATTTTGTTTTGCTTGGCGAGTATGGGCTTAATGACAAAAATGTGCCGTCTGACAGCAAGAAGCTCCGTTCTCTGATTAAATCTTTAGGTGATTATTCAGAAGTGGGAATTCATCCTTCTTATGGTTCAAATAAAAATCCGGCACGCTTTAAAAAAGAAGTTAGCATCCTAAGTAAAATATTAAAAAGAGAAGTTACTAAAAGCCGGCAGCATTTTTTAATTCTGAAATTGCCTTCTACATACCGGCAGCTTATTGATGCGGACATTACCGATGATTATACAATGGGATATGCATTGCAGGTTGGGTTTCGCGCCAGCATTTGTAATTCGTTTTTGTTTTACGATTTAGATACGGAGCAGCAAACCAATCTTCGTATTTTCCCGTTTGCTGTGATGGACGCCACTTTAAAATATTATATGAAAGTTTCGCCTGATGATGCAATGAATTACATCAGGCCATTGGTTGATGAAGTAAAAGCGGTAAACGGTACTTTTATCAGCTTGTGGCATAATGAATCGTTAAGCGAAAATAAATTATGGCTTGGATGGAGATCTGTTTATGAGCAGATGGTTGAATATGCTTCGGTTTAAAAGCGAAGCATAATCCTGATAATAAATCATAACGAATAACCAAAATCAGAAAAAGGTGATAGAATATATTGAGCATAGTGAAATTGATAAATCAAAGTGGGATGAGTGCATCAGGAATTCATTCAACGGAATTATTTATGCGTATTCATGGTATCTTGACCTGGCATGTCCAGGATGGGATGCATTAATTGAAGGTGAATACGAATCGGTTTTTCCTCTTACTAAAGGTAAAAAGTACGGAATTGAATATTTATACCCGCCATATTTTACACAACAGCTTGGATTGTTTTCCAAAAATAAAATTTCCGGTAACCAGCTTAGTTTATTTTTGTCGGCAATTCCCGATAAATTCAAATTCATTGAAATTAATCTCAACTCAGAAAATAATTTTTCAACAGAAGGGTTTATTCAGAAAAAAAATTTAACGCATCATCTCAACCTGAATATTGCTCATGAAAATATTTATAAAAATTACAGTGAGAATCTTCAGCGCAATTTAAAAAAAGCGGCAAAATTCAATCAGGATATTATTCATGACGCATCAACCGGAAAAATAATAAAGCTGTTCAGAGAAAACAGGGGAAAGGAGATAAAAAAGTTAAATGATGAGCATTACAAAACATTTATAAAAATCATTGAAGCAGCAAAACAACGAAACTCTGTGAAAACTTATGGAATTGAAAATGAAACTAACGAAGTAATTGCAGGGGCTTTTTTTATGGAAAGCAACGGAAAGGCAATTTTTATTTTTTCGGGTAGCAACGCAGAGGCGAAAGAAAAATTTTCAATGCCATTGCTGATAGATGCATTTATCAAAGAGCATTCGGGGAAAAACATGCTTCTTGATTTTGAGGGATCCAATGATTTAAACCTTGCAAGGTTCTATAAAAGTTTCGGAGCTGAAGAAGTTGTATATTTACAAATCAAAAAAAATAATTTACCGTTTCCGTTAAAGTTACTCAAAAGATAAAACTAAAACCGTTTATAATCTATAGTCATAAATCTGAAATTTAAAATCTAAAACCGAACATAACCTCATGGTTTATATCCTGAATGTAAATAACTCAATCATTAACCAGTTTATTTCCGAAATACGAGATGAGGAAATTCAAAAAGACCGCATGCGTTTCCGCAGAAATATCGAACGCATCGGTGAAATCATAGCGTATGAGCTGAGCAAGAAATTAGAATGGATGGTAAAGGAAGTAACCACCCCGTTAGGCATTGCAATGGTTTCTGTTCTTAAAGAGCAGCCAGTGCTTGCGACTATTTTAAGGGCAGGCTTGCCATTACACCAGGGATTGCTTAATTATTTCGATCATGCCGATAACGCATTCATTTCTGCTTACCGCAAACATCATAAAGACGGAAGTTTTGATATTCATCTCGAGTATGTTTCAACACCTGAAATACAAAATCGTATTCTTATCTTATCCGATCCCATGCTTGCTACCGGCCAAAGCATTGTAAAAACAATTAAAGCTTTGTATGAGCATGGAATACCTTCTCACATTCATATTGTTTCGGCTATTGCAAGTACGGAAGGCATTGAGCATGTAAAAAGCCATTTGCCGACAGATGTAACGTTATGGATAGGAGCTGTTGATGAAGAATTAACAGCACAGGCATATATCGTTCCCGGGTTGGGCGATGCCGGTGATCTTGCTTACGGGAGGAAAATTTGATGTGGGAATATTTTTATAAAATTTTTGGATGGTGGATTCTGACCATCATTAAATTTGTTTTCACTCCTTTTATTATGATTATTAACCCCGGTGGAAAGTTACACTGGTCGTTTCTCGAAACTATTTTAATTTGCGCATCGGGCGCAGCCATTGGTACTTTTATTTTTTTTCATTTTGGTGAGTATATTTTTAACTGGATGGCTCAACATTTGCGAAGACCCAAGAAAATATTTACACGCATAAACCGCAGGATAATAAAAGTAAAATGGAAATACGGATTCAGAGGTCTTATAATGCTATCGGTAATTATTTCGGTTCCGCTGGCTTCAATTGTGGCTGCAAAATTTTACCGGCACGATAAGCGTGCGCTTCCAAAACTGATTACAGGGTTTTTTCTCTGGTCGGTTGCGCTTTCAATTATCGCATATTTTATCAAAGTGATAATTTAAAAAGTGATCGGGCAGCTCTTTTACGCTTGTCTTTTTAGCAAAAAGAAAAGACCTCCCATTGGAAGGCCTTTTACATGAAATAGAAAACTTTATTAATTGACCGTTGCTCCGGATTCTTTAATTTCTTTTTTGCTTTCAGCTTTATCAGAATGGTTGTGCCCGCAACCAATTTTTGCTTCGTTTTTGGAAGAGCAGCATGATTTACCTGCCTGGCTTCCTTTTTTGCAACACGATTTTTTAGATTCGCTGTTAGCGGATTTATCTTTTGGCGATTCAGCGGTTACTGCCGGGCTGGCTGCAGCGGCATCAGTTGCCGTAGCCGAAATTGATGGCGCTACAGCCGGATTACTTTCATTTCTACTGACAGTTTGATTTTGAGCATTTGATTTTCCTACAGCTAACACCAAGAAAAAACCAAACGCAAGAAGTATTTTTTTCATAATTTTTATTTTTAAATAGTTATTTGATTTTAAGTTTATCAGCAAATGTATGATTAAAATCAAATTTAGTTATGAAGTATTAATGAAAGAAAGCACCTTATTTCTAAATTTGCTCTCATAAATTCTTAGGATGACGTTAAAAGAAAATATAAGAATTGCCTTATTTGCTGTTAAAGGTCAAATGCTGCGCACAGTGCTGACTGCATTGATAATAGCTTTCGGCTTAATGGCATTGGTAGGCATCCTAACGGCTATAGATGCCGTGAAATATTACTTTAACAGCAATTTTGCCAGCATGGGAGCCAACTCTTTTACTATCCGCAATGCGGGCATGGGTATGCGATCGCATGGAAATGGCAGGCGCGCGAAGCGATATAAAGCAATATCGTACGTCCAGGCGCAGGAATTTAAAAACCAGTTGAAATACCCGGCAATCATTTCGGTGTCTGATATGGCGACCCCGATAGGCGTTCTTAAATTCAAATCCGAAAAATCAAATCCCAATATTTCGGTTTTTGGCGGTGATGAAAATTACCTTGCGGTTACTGGTTATGTGCTTGACTACGGCCGGAATTTTTCAGCCTCAGATATTGAATTTGGCAACAACGTGGTTATTCTCGGAAGTGAAATAGCAAAATCAATGTTTAAAAAAGAATTCCCGTTGGATAAGGAGCTGAATGTCGGGAAAGGCAAGTACCGTGTAATTGGTGTGCTGAAAGAGAAGGGCAGCAGCTTTGGTTTCGGTGGCGATAAGATTTGCATCATTCCATTGCTAAATGCCAAATTCAATTATTTCAATTCATCACAATCGTACAACATAACTGTTATGGTTGATCATGTGGAACAAATTGATGCGGCTATTGGCGAATGCACCGGGCTTTTGCGAAAAATACGCAGCGATATCATAGGTGAGGAAGACTCATTTGAAATAACCAAAAGCGATGCGCTTGCCAATATGGTGATAGACCAGCTTAGCTTTATATCCATTGCGGCTACAGTTATCGGGTTTATTACGCTGCTTGGGGCTGCCATCGGGTTAATGAATATTATGATGGTTTCGGTAACGGAACGGACTCGCGAAATAGGAATCCGCAAAGCGCTTGGAGCGACCCAGATTAATATCAAGCGTCAGTTTTTGGTTGAAGCTATTGTGATTTGCCAGATCGGAGGTATTTGCGGAATCATTCTCGGAATTTTGATTGGTAATTTGATGTCGGCTTTGCTGGGTGCCGGTTTTATTATGCCCTGGCTGTGGATAATTTCGGGAATTATTTTATGTTTTTTTGTTGGAATCGCAAGCGGATATTATCCCGCTCAAAAGGCAGCGCGGTTAGATCCTATTGAATCACTCAGGTATGAATAATGAAAATTTTTACTATACTTGTACTTCCAAATTTAAAAGAAACATGAAAAAATATTTATTTACCTCAATCATTATTTTCCTGTTTTCAAATTATGTGTTCAGCCAAAGTGCTGTAAAGCATATTTTGCTTGAAGAGTTTTCGACAGCGCCATGCGGTTTTTGCCCTGATGGCGATTTGGTCGCAGCGCAGCTTATTATTGATCATCCACCCGTAATCTGGCTTACGCACCATGCGGGCTTTGGTACCGACTCAATGACTATTCCTGAAAGTGTTACAATTGCAAACGCCTTTACGACATTTGCTCCCGGTGCAACCATTGACCGCGGTGATTATCCTATTCCTATTTATACATATTCAGGATTCATTGCTATTTCACGGCAAAAATGGGACAGTGTTGTGGTGGCTCACCTGAATGACCCGCCTGTTGTTGATGTGAGCATTATCAACAATTACGACCCGGTTACACGCCTTTTAAACTGCACGGTTCAATCTGATTTTATTACAACACCAACAGCCGGTGATTTGCGGCTGAATTTATTTTTGGTTGAAGACAGCGTGGTAGGTTTTGGAAACGGTTACGATCAGAAAAATTATTATAACACAACTCCCGGCCATCCGTATTATAATGCGGGTGACCCGATTGTGGGATATGTTCATCATCATGTGATGCGGAAAGTTGTTACCGGAACGTGGGGAATGATGGGTGTTATTCCAGGCGCACCGGTTGCCGGAAGCTCATATTCGCATACATTCAATAGTATTTCTATACCTGCCAATTGGAAAGAAGAGGATATGGATGTGATTGCATTTGTTTCCTATTACGACCCAAGCGTTTTTTTACGACAGGTGATTAATGCAAATCATAAGCTGATGCTGGATAGTTCGGTAACTACAGGAATAAGTGATTTGAATTCTGATGCAGATGGAATTTCAGTTTACCCGAATCCTGCAAGCGAGTATTTGATAATTGACTTGCAAAAGGAAAAAGATAATTCTGAGATAAAAATATTTGATCCCACAGGAAAAATAGTTTTGCAAAAAAATCTTGATGCCCGCTATTCCCTGATTGATACCAGGAAATTAAATTCGGGATTTTATTTTTACGAGATTAAAGGAGAAGGCGGAACTTTTTTCAGAACCGGAAAAATTGTAAAGCAATAACCGGGTTATCTTTTTCCTTAATTTAATCGCTGTCTTTAAAATGCCATAAGTGAAGGCAGGCATAGGTGCGATACGGTTTCCAGCTTTCGGCAATTGAAATCATTTTTGATTTAATTTTTTTCTTATCCGAACCATTAAGATTATAAAGCTTTTGCATTGAAATTTGAATGCCGAGGTCGTCAGGCGCGAAAACATCTTCACGCCCAAGCGTAAACATTAAAAGCATTTCGGCTGTCCAACGACCTACGCCTTTTATTTGTGTGAGGTAGGAAATAACTTCTTCGTTATCCATTTTGTGAAGGTGTTTCGCTTCCACACCATTCTCAATTGCAAATCGCGCCACATTGTGCACATAGCTGACTTTTGCGTTTGACAAGCCAATGCTCCGAAGCGTTTCCGGTTTAACCGAAAGTATTTGCTGCGGTGTGGGATTTTTTCCGTCAAACAAATTTAAAAAGCGTTTGTAAATTACTTCAGCCACTTTGGTGGACAACTGCTGTGACATGATGCTTGCGCATAACCTGAGGCAAACATTTTTTCGCCTGCGTAGCGTAAATCCATCATGCCTGGCGATAAGCTTTTTTAACTTTTTATCTTTTGAAAGATGCTTTCGATACGGCATGAAGCGGATGGAAACTGAAAACTGGAAACTGTAAACGCTTACTTCGAGTTATCAACCCTGCGGTATGAATGGTTCCAAAGCAGCATAGCTAATTCTCTTGCCGCTGTAATCACCTTTGTTTCGTTCCAGTCGGGAAACAGGAGGTGCAGCTTTTCGTGAATGATGGTATCGAGGTAGGTTCGTCCTCTTTGGCGGGGATCGATTAAAATCTTGTTACGGTCTTTAAGTGCAAACCCATATACACTGCGTCCGGCTACACGGTGCCTGCCCAGCTTTACTTCTACAATCTTTGTTTTTTTGGCCTTTCTCATAATCATTCAAAATTAGCAAGGCGGGAGGGGTGCTGACCTCAAACCGTCAAAATTTTTTGTGGCTGAATTGCAGGGAGATAATTTTTGAGGGGTAGGGGAAAAGGGGACAGGAGACTGGTGACAGGGGTTGGAGGAAGGAGACAGTAGCAGGCGGAAGGAAGGGGCATAAAAACCAAAAGCCCTCGACATAAGAAGAGGGCTTGTGGGTTACAGGACTGGTATCTGCTTACGAGTTTACTGTTTCTTCTACCGGCACTGTTACACCGGCTTTCTTTTCTTCTATACGGGCTGCTTTGCCTGAAACATTGCGCAGGTAGAAAATTCGCGACCTGCGGACGGTGCCCTTCTTATTCACTTCGATTTTTGAAATTTTAGGGCTGTACAGTGGGAAAATCCGTTCAACGCCCACCCCGTTCGAAATTTTACGGACGGTAAATGTTTTGGTAGCCCCGGTTCCTTTGCGCTGTATAACCACACCCTGGAACTGCTGGTCGCGCTCCTTGTTTCCTTCTATAATTTTATAAAATACGGTAATGGTGTCACCGGCTTTAAACTCGGGGCGCGCATCGGTTTTTATGGATGCCGCTTCGGCTATTTTCATTAAATCGGGCTTCATGGTGTGTTGGCTTTAATTATAGGAGAGCTTTTGAAAAACGGACTGCAAGTTTACGCAATTTTATGGATTGGCGGGAGAGAGTGCTCAAAAAAAATATTTTTTTCTTGCACAATAAAAAAATTGTATATACTATTGTACTCTGTTAATAAAATAATGAAGCCTCAAAATTTCATAAACTTATTTTTCGGTAAATGGGCGATGGGTGTATAT
>JBIOHJ010000111.1:0-10991 GCA_044448905.1 Bacteroidia bacterium
CAGCAATTCATCAGCTTCGTTCGATTCGCTGTTAAAAGTAAACAAGGAATTATTAAAATATAAAGAGCTGGTTGCGGGTAATGAAAATTCTGATTTGATTATATCGCTTTCCAAGACCTTAAAAACCGAAAAAGCAAAAAACGAATTACTTATTAAGCAAAATAAAGAATTGAGCGATTCGCTTGACGAAATGACGAAAAATCAAAAAATAAAAAGCACTATACCGGAAATAAAGGATGAAAAAAAGGAACAACCTGCCGAAAACAAAGGTTTTGTTTTGCCAAAGGAGTGAGGGGAGAAATAAATTAAGAGCTTAAAAGTTACATTATGGCTGCACAAGGAGAAATAAAACGCATTACCACGCACACACTGCAGGAAATGAAACGCAGGGGCGAAAAAATTTCGATGCTTACGGCTTATGATTTTAGCATGGCGCGCATTGTGGATGATGCCGGCATGGATGTGATATTGGTGGGCGATTCGGCTTCGAATGTAATGGCGGGGCATCAAACCACCTTACCTATTACACTCGACCAAATGATTTACCATGCTTCATCGGTTGTAAGGGCTGTAAGCCGTGCGTTAGTGGTTGTTGATTTGCCGTTTGGTTCGTACCAGGGCAATTCGAAAGAAGCATTAAACTCTGCAATCCGCATCATGAAAGAATCGGGTGCCCATTCGGTAAAGTTAGAAGGTGGAAAAGAAGTTAAAGAATCGGTAGAACGCATTCTTTCAGCCGGTGTGCCCGTTATGGGGCATTTGGGATTAACTCCACAGTCTATATATAAATTCGGTACGTATGTAGTTCGGGCAAAAGAAAAAGCTGAAGCCGAACGATTGCTTGAAGATGCGCTATTGCTTGAGAGCATTGGTTGTTTTGCCATCGTTCTAGAAAAAATTCCGGCAACCCTTGCAAAAAAAGTTGCTGAGAAAGTTAAAATACCCGTTATAGGAATAGGTGCCGGGCGCTATGTTGACGGGCAGGTGTTGGTGCTGCACGATATGCTGGGCATCAATAAAGAATTTTCGCCCCGCTTTTTAAGGCGCTATCTGAATTTATACGACCAGATTAAAGCAGCTACTGCAAAATATGTAAGCGATGTTAAGAAGCAGGATTTTCCGAATGAAAAGGAGCAGTATTGAGAATAATGAATGCTGAATTATGAATTATGAATTAAAGATTTTATTTTTTTTACCAACTTTCCGGATGCAGCTTTTCACTCATTTGCTTTTATCTTGTAAAAATCAATAGTCAATAATCAATCTTCATTTGCCACCTGTTGCTCTTTCCTCCATTCGCATTCTTTATGAGGATAATCATCTTATCATCGTCAACAAAAAAGCCGGTGAAATTGTGCAAGCCGATAAGACAGGTGATGCACCCCTGAGTCATTTTATAAAACAATATCTCAAAGAGAAATACAACAAGCCCGGTGAAGTTTTTCTTGGCACCGTTCACCGCATAGACCGTCCTGTTAGCGGTATTGTAATTTTTGCACGCACCAGCAAAGCCCTTGAACGGATGAATGAAATGCTCCGCGAAAAAGCAATTACAAAAACCTATTGGGCTGTAGTGAAAAATAAACCTCTAAAAGAAAACGATCAACTAACCGCTTATCTCAAAAAAAATGAATCGCAAAATAAAAGTTATGTTTCAAAAAGTGCTGTCCAGGGGGCATTGCTCTCTGAACTTAGTTATCAACTGCTTGCATCATCCGACAAATATTTTCTGTTGGAAATAAATCTCTCTACCGGGAGGCATCATCAAATACGCGCAATGCTTGCCAACATAGGCTGTCCAATAAAAGGAGATTTAAAATATGGCTTTGACCGAAGCAACAAGGATGGCAGCATTCACCTGCATGCCCGTTCGGTAAAATTTATTCACCCGGTAAGTAAAACAGAAATTCAGATTATTTGTCCACCACCCGATGAAGCACTGTGGAATTATTTTAAGAAGATGCCAGATGTTTGATAAAAATTTTTCAAATCAAAATCAACATCAAATTACTTTACAATCAGCCTGAATCCGCTGCCATGAATATTCAGCAATTCTACATTAGGGTCACCGCTTAAATATTTTCTCAGCTTGGCAATAAATACATCCATGCTGCGCCCGGTAAAATAATTATCATCGCCCCATATTTTTTTTAAAGCATCCTGGCGTTTTAATAAATCATTCATTTTTAAGCAAAGCATAAAAAGCAATTCGCCTTCCTTGGGGGAAAGATTGTGTTTTTGCTTCCCATCGCTGACCGTTCTCAGCTTATAATTAAAATCATATTTGCCGATTTTAAAATCATTTGGTAAATTTTCCTGTGGAATTTCCTTGTTCCGGTTTAAAACCGCTTTAATTTTATAAAGCAGTATTTCCGAATCAAAAGGTTTGGTAATGTAATCATCAGCCCCGATTTTAAATCCTTCGAGCATATCGTTTTTTAAAGTTTTGGCAGTAAGAAAAACAATGGGCATGGTTTTATTTTTTTCGCGAATTTCACGAGCCAGCATAAACCCGTCTTTCACCGGCATCATCACATCGAGGATGCAGAGATCAAAAGAGTTGTTCAAAAAAGCGCCTAATGCTTCGCTGCCGTCTTTACACAGTTTAACATCGTAATCATTGATGCATAGATAATCGCGGAGGACCGCCCCGAAATTCGCGTCATCTTCGGCAAGCAGGATTTTGGGTTTTTTATTTATCATTTTAAAGTTGTTCAAAGTTCAAGGTTCAATGTTTTAATTCTTTCATTTTATTTTATGAATTGTGAATTGTGAATCTTGAATCGTGTATCATCACAAAGGTAAATAGATTTCAAACCGGCTACCGTTTCCTTCTTCGCTTTGCACGTTTATCTCACCATTATGCGCAGCAACAATTGATTTAACATGGCTTAATCCCAGTCCGAAACCTTTTACATCGTGAATATTCCCGGTTTGCTGACGGTAAAACTTTTCGAAAATATTATTCAGCGTTTCACGGCTCATGCCTTTGCCTTTGTCTTCAACGGAAATAAGAATTCCGTTTTCGCGGTTAGTTGTTGTAACTGTTATTTTTGGTTTTTCGGGTGAATATTTATTCGCGTTGTCTAATAAATTAACTACAGCAGTTGTCAGCAGTATTTCATCTCCGTTCAATAAATAACTTTGAGCGTTAAGGTTACATTGAATACTTCCTTCCCGTGCTTCCACCTGCAATTTTATATTTTCAACTGCATTGGAAATTAAAGAATGAATATCTGTTTCCTGTTTGTGGAGCTTGAAATCTTTTTTCTCGAAGAGTGCAGTCTGCAAAATGGATTCCACCTGCCTGTTCATCCGTTTATTTTCCTCGCGTATTATGTTTGAATAATATTCCATCTTCTGCTTATCATCGTGAACTTTCGGGTTATTAATAGCATCCACGGCTAAGGCTATCGTTGCAATGGGAGTTTTAAATTCATGTGTCATATTGCTGATGAAATCCGATTTTATATCTGACAATTTTTTCTGCTTCAGCAGCATTTGAACCGTGTATGCAAATACAATAATGATGGTTAAAGTAAATAGTGTCGACCCGGCAAGCATCCATAACATCGAAGAAAGCACAAAAGTTGTGCGCGAAGGAAAATTCAACAGCAGACTTTCGCCTTTCGAAATAAGATCGTTCGGAAAAAGAACGGCTTTGTATTTTGTTTTCAGCAATTGCGCTCTTTGCGATGCGTCATTAACAAAACGGTCGCAGCAATCAACCATCGAATCGTTATGATTCATCAGCAACCCGAAATTATAGCTGGTATTGATTCCCTGGTTCTGAAGCTCTTTACAAAGGAGTGTATCGAGCTGGTCGGGCGAAATAAGCCTCAGCACATTTTCATCTTCTTTCATATATTCCATCGCAATCATGTTCATCACTTCGTTAAATTTTTCCATTTTCGAACTCACCTTCACTTTCATTTTAGTCATGTCCTGCACGGTGCGTATCCGCTGCTTTTCAATTTCAGCCTGCATATTTTCATGCTGAACAATCTTTTTTTCGTTCGAAACCAGTTCGAGATCGGTTTTAAGGTGATCTATTTCTGTTAAATTGTTCAGTGAATCGGTTTTGATTTTGATTTCTTCTTTATACCAGGTATTGTCAGCCAACGAGGTATCGCTTACGCTGATATTTTTTTCAAAAGGAGATTTAACTTCTACCCGGTTTAGCCTGCGTTTCATATCAACCAGCACTTTCAGGAAAGCCGAATCTTTTACCTGCTTTATTTCTTCGCTCACAGGTGGTGTTGCAGCGTAAGCCGAGCCGGGTGGGGAAGGAGGGATGGGAGGCGGAGGCATAATTGTTTTATCAAGCGTATGCCAGAAACTTGTATCTGCGTCAAACGGAAAAAAATTATTACCGATAAAACTTAATGCCTGCCTTGTTTCCAATTTATCCACCACAGCAGTCATCGCGTCATTAACCTGCTGATCGAATTGCTGCTCCTTTAGGGCAAAATCATGCTTGAACCAGTAAATTTGTAAAAAGATTATACCCAGCAACGCCAGGCTCATCAATACAATTATCCATGTAATTTTGTTTTTCTGCATGCTTTGCAAATTTAGTACAGCTAAAAAGCAATCCGGTTATTTTAACTTATAATTAACTATTTTTAACGAGAAATTCAGGGAAAGTGAAACGGTTTAAAGTTTATTCATTGGTAAATGGCTAAAAGAAAAAATATTTCCTCCGGAACCAAATGGGAAGAAATTGTCGGCTATTCAAGGGCAGTACGTGTTGGAAATGTCATTGAAGTTGCGGGGACTACTGCTGTTGAGGGGGAAAAAGTCATTGGTGAAAATGATGCCTATGCTCAAACAAAATTTATTTTACAGAAGATAGAAAAAGCACTGAAAGAAGCCGATGCTTCATTGAAAGATGTGGTAAGAACACGAATGTATGTTACCGATATTTCAAAATGGGAACAAGTAGGAAAAGCGCATGGCGAAGTTTTTAAAAATATTAAACCCGTAGCAACAATGGTTGAAGTGAGTCGTCTGATTGATGAAAAGCTGTTGGTTGAAATTGAAGTGACTGCGGTTGTTGGATGAGCCAAAAGCTTCACACTGGGTCCACATCAACCTGTATCAGCAGCGACCTGTTTTCAGGATTTGCTTTAAAATGATCCATAGCATTGCCGAGCATTTTTTTAATTTTTGTTACCGAAAGGTCGCGTTCAATTTTCAGCATCATGGTGCGCAGGTAATAATTTTTCACTTTACTAACGGCAGGGGTAACGGGACCCAACAATCTTTTTCCAAAAACCTCTTTAAGCTCTTTTGCAAATGCCAGTGAAGTTTTCTCCACTATTTTTTCATCGCGGTGCTTAACACGTATTTCCGTTAAGCGGTAAAAAGGAGGGTATTTAAATTTATTCCGTTCCGTTAATTCATACTCATAAAATCCTTTGTAATTATTTTCAACCACCAATTGAAAAACAGGATTTTGCGGATGCCAGGTTTGAATAATTACTTTTCCCTGTTTTAATTTTCTTCCGGCACGCCCGCTTACCTGCGCCATTAACTGGTAGCTGCGCTCGTGCGCACGGAAGTTGGGAAAGTTCATCAGGCTGTCGGCATTTAAAATTCCCACCAGGCTCACATTATCAAAATCGAGTCCCTTGGTAACCATTTGTGTTCCCACTAAAATATCAATGCTTCGGTTTTCAAAATCCGAAATCACCTGCTGGTATGCATGTTTTGAGCGCGTGCTGTCCAAATCGAGCCTTGCTATTTTCTCATCCGGAAAAAAAATGGCAATATCATCTTCAATGCGTTCGGTACCAAAACCACGCATACGCAAATCATGATCGCCACAGGCGGAACACTTAGAAGGAGTAGTAATGGAATAACCGCAATAATGGCATCTCAGTTGGTTTCCTTTTTTATGAAACGTAAGCGTTACATCGCAATTCACGCAATGCGGAATCCAGTGGCAGTTCTGGCATTCGATCATCGGTGCAAATCCTCTGCGGTTTTGAAATAAAATAATTTGCTCGCGGTTTAATAACGCTTTTTGCATCTCAGTCAATAATGTTTCCGAGAAAAATGATTTCATTTGTTTTCGCTTTGCAGCTTCTTTTAAATTCACCAATTCAATTTGCGGCATCTGCATGTCCCCGAAACGTTTCAATAAAGTGACCAGAGCGAACTTTCCGGATTGTGTATTGTAAAAGCTTTCAACAGCCGGTGTAGCCGAACCCAAAATTATTTTTGCATTTTGAATTTTTGATAAGATGATTGAGGTATCGCGCGCATGATAACGCGGTGCGGGGTCAACCTGTTTGTAAGAACTGTCGTGCTCCTCATCCACAATTACCAAACCCAAATCAGAAAACGGAAGAAACACTGCGGAGCGCGCGCCAATAATAACCTGGTATTTTTTTTCACCGGGATATTGCTCATATAAAATCATTTTATTCCATACTTCTGCCCGTTCACGTTCATTAAATCGTGAATGGTAAACCAGCAGATTACCGGCATAATGTTTTTTTAAGCGGTTTATTATTTGAGTTGTGAGTGCAATTTCAGGTAATAAGTACAATACCTGTTTTCCCTGCTTGATTTGCTCATCAATCAGGTGAATATAAATTTCGGTTTTGCCAGATGAAGTTACACCATGAAGAAGAGCTACCTGCTCCTGTTTGAAATGTTCATTGATTTCATTTAAAGCCGAAAGTTGGTCAGCGTTTAATTCTGATTTATCTTCATGCAGCTCTTCAGCCTGCAGCTGAAAATATTTTTCTTCTTCATACAATTCAAAAATGTTTTTTTTCACCAGCTGATTCAGAACGGTGGATGAACTGTCGGCAACTTTCAGCAATTTTTCTTTTAATACTGCCTCTTCATTTTTGTCCGATTTAATTTTCATAAAGGTCATCAGCAGGTTAAGCTGCTTAGGCGCTTTTTTTTCTAATTTGTTAAAAATATTTTCAAGGAATTCCTCATCGGCTTTTGAATGGAGTTTTATAAAAACATTTTTTTTCGGAATAAATTTTTTCTCAATTTCCTCACGGATGATTAAAATATTTTTATCGAGCATCGTTTTTACCAGCGGAATAACATTTTTACGCCCGGTAATTTTTGAAATTTCATGCAGGGTAAGCTCTTCATTCAATTCAAGCGCCTCGGCAATCAGGAATTCTTTTTCTTCGAGGTTCGAAAAATCTTTGTCGAATTGCGGATGAAACAAAACCCTTGTTTCACTTTCCAATTTAAAAGCTGACGGCAAAGAGGCAGCCATAATTTCGCCCAATGAACACATGTAATAATCACTCATCCAATCCCACAATTCAAATTGCTTCTGGTTTACAATCGGAAAATCATCAAGAACAGAGGCTATAGGTTTTGTTTCGTATGCTTCGGGCTTATTGTGATGCAGATTCCTGATAAGCGCAGAATACATTTTCTGCTTTCCAAACTGAACAACCACTCTTTTACCCGGAGCTGCCGCAGCCGAGAGTTCAGACGGGATACTATATGTGTATAGCCGGGGCAATGCTAACGGAAGGACTACATCCGCAAATAAATTATCATTTCCCTCAAAGCTGTTCATCATGTTTCCACTTCGGAAAAATCATTAAAGATTGCGTGATTTAAAACTGATCCATCCTTTTTTATAGAAAAAAATAAGCTGAACCGCTACTATAAATAACATTGCAATCATCACACCGATATAGCCGAATGGAGAGTATAGTTCAGGCATGTTTAATGGCAGGATTCCTCCGGTTTTCGGATCGGTTCGCGAAAAATTCATTCCGTAAATTCCTACAATAAAAGTCAGCGGAATAAAAATAGTGCTGATGATAGTGAGCACTTTCATAACCTGGTTTAACCGGTTGCTTACGCTCGATAAATAAACATCCATCAAGCTGGCGGTTACTTCCTTATAGCTGTCAACAATATCGAGAATCTGGATGCAATGATCATACGAATCGCGAAAATAAACTTTGGTGTTAGCTGAAATCAAGGAAAAGTCTGAGCGGATGAGATCATTTATTTTATCGCGTTCAGGCCAGATGGTACGCCTGAAAACAATCAGCTCACGCTTTATTTGTAAAATTTTATTCATGGATTCGCGTGTAGGAGACTTTATAAGTTCTTCCTCCAGTTCGTCAAGGCGGTCACCTATTTTTTCCAGCAATGGAAAGAATAAATCAATTGCGGAATCCACAAGTGCATAAGCAAGGTAATCGGCTTTCTGCAATCGCAGATATCCTTTCGATTTGCGAATACGGTCACGCACAATTTCAAATGGGTCGTTTATTTTTTCCTGGATGGTTATTACAAAGTTCTTTCCGAGGAATAAACTCAACTGGTCATTGCATAAACCGGTTGCATTTTCGGATAAAATCCTCGAAACAAAAAATAAATGACCGCTGTATTCATCTATTTTAGGACGCTGGTAAATATTAAAAACGTCTTCCATTTCCAGCCGGTGAAATCCAAAATGATCAGCCAATTGCTCATAAAAAGGTTTATCTCCGAAACCTTTTATATCAATCCAGTGAACATTGTCAGGAGTTTCTGTTAATTGTTTTTTAATTTCATCCAGCCCCGATAATGTTTTCTCTTCAAAAAAACCAGTATTGTAATTAAATGAGTTAATAAGCGGTTTCGGTGCATCGGCAGGAATATTCAACGTGCCGGGTGAAACTCCGGGCTGAGCATGTTTTGCTCTGCGAATACGGATGTTTATTTTTGGAAACCGTTTGCCGGTTGATTGAGTTTTCACTCTTAGTTTATTTTGTTGTAAAAATAGTTGTTTGGATGGAATAGAGATAGTGAAAGTGAAAGTGAAATAAACAGTAATTATGGTAATCGGAAGAATTTATAACTTGCATTTTTTTCTACAAAAACTGTAAACTTAAATGCAAGACTGGTTTCGTTCCTGGTTTGATTCGCCATATTATCATATTTTGTATAAGAACAGAAATGAGGCAGAGGCACAATTATTTCTTAACAACATTATTAATTATCTAAAACCAAAAGCATCAAGTAAAATGCTGGATCAGGCTTGTGGCAAAGGTCGTCATGCAAAATATTTAAGTTCGCTCGGATTTGATGTAACAGGGATTGATTTGTCGCGGCAAAGCATTGATTATTGCAGAAAATATGAGAACGATCGTTTACATTTTTATGTGCATGATATGCGGAGTATTTTCCGAACCGATTATTTTGATTTCGTATTTAATATTTTTACGAGCATCGGTTACTTCAAGAATGACCTCCACCAGCAGATGACTGTTGACAGTGCAGCAACAGCATTAAAGAAAAATGGAAAATATATTGTTGATTTTATGAATGCAGCGAAAGTAATAAGTGAACTGAAACCTGTAGAAAAAATAACCTCAGAAAAAATTAATTTCAATATTCAAAAAAGAGTTGAAAATAATTTCATCATGAAAAAAATTCAGTTTGAAGATGGAGGAAAGAATTATGAATTTGAAGAAACGGTTGAGGCGATTGAATTAAAAGATTTTGAAAGATATTTTAGCCATGCGGGATTGATTATTAAAGATGTTTTTGGGAATTACCATCTCGAAAGCTTTAATGAAGAGAATTCGGAAAGACTGATTATTATTGCGGAGAAAATTAATAAGTTGTAGGCAACCTTGAACACTTTCCAATATTTTCTTTTGTTTTTCAGCATCCTGCTTAGCGGGATGAGTTTTTTTGTTTTCAGGAAAACCAACGATCTTGCGCTCAAGCTGTCGCTTTCATTTACCGGTGCTTTTCTTTTTGCAATTAGTGTGCTTCATTTAATTCCTTCCGTGTACCGGAGTGCCGATCCTCATATAGGAATGTATGTTCTGATCGGTTTTTTTATTCAAATACTGATTGAGTTTTTTTCGGAAGGAATAGAGCATGGGCATATTCACAAGCATGCAGCAAACGAAAAATCGTTTCCGTTTGCCATGATGATTGGGTTGAGCGTTCATTCATTTTTAGAAGGAATGCCTTTATCAGGAAGAATCAACGAGGATAACAATCAATCTTTGCTTACAGGGATTATCCTGCATCATATGCCGGTGGCTTTTGCTTTAATGAGCATGTTGATGGCATCGGAAATTAAAAAACAACATGCTGTTTTTTATCTCATTTTGTTTGCTGCAATGGCTCCTTTTGGTTCATTAATAAGTCAGGGGATGAGTGTAAATGTTTTAGCAGATGCGACCATTTATTTTGACCGCATGATGGCTATTGTGATTGGAATTTTCCTGCATATCAGCACTACCATTTTATTTGAATCGGATAGTTCGCACCGTTTTAATTTTTATAAATTGTTTGTTATTTTGTGCGGAGCGGGCATTGCACTACTGATGGAGTGATTAAATCAAAAAAATATAACCAGGATTAACTAATAAATTACATTTGAAGTATGAAAAAAAATTCAGGATGGATTCTTTTTTTATTGGCATTACACAGCAGCGTTTTTGCCCAGGAAGAAACTTCGTGTTCCGAGATAGCAAATATAGCATGGGAAGGAGATACCAATGCTGTATTTAAATTTGTTTGCAATTGCGGAATTATTGATACCGTTAGCTATGATGAACACAATAAAGTAGTAAAAGAGAAACCGCAATATCAAAAAATTTCAATGCGGCTCAAAAGCGGTAAAGTATTGCGAACTGATTCTGTTTATTTTGTCGCTCAGATTATGCCCCAGTTTCCCGGTGGGGATATGGGCTTAATTCAATATCTTAAAAATAATATCAAATATCCTAAAGCTGCTTTAGATAGTAGCATAACAGGAACCCTGTATGTGAAATTTATTATTGAAAGAGACGGTTCAGTAAGCCAGGTAAAAGTTTTAAGGGGATTATGTAAAAGTTGTAATGAAGAAGCTATACGGGTTGTAAAACAAATGCCCAAATGGACTTCTGGAAAAATGCATGAGAAACCGGTAAGAGTTCAATACAACCTGCCGGTCAGGTTTGCAAGGAAATAGATTCAATTTTATTTTTCGCAAATCCTGA
>JBIOHJ010000112.1:0-10941 GCA_044448905.1 Bacteroidia bacterium
GTAATAACACACCCCTTGCCCCTCTCGAGAGGGGAAATCTCGCACATGCGCCCGGTAATATCATAAAGTGTAAAAATAAATTTTTCGTTGCGCGGGTTGCTGAACGTTAGTGTGGATTGGGTGGTGAGGGGATTGGGAAAAAATTGAAGATTAAATGTTGAATGTTGAAAATTAGGAATGCCTGTAATGGTATCGGGAAAGAGTTTGATGATCCAGTAATCAGGAGTACAAAATGGATTACAAATTGTATCCCAATTGTTTTCTGTTTTATCGCCAGAAATATTTGAACGGGAATATCCGCCCAGGATATATCCTCCATCACTGGTTTGCTGAATAGAAAAAAGACGATCATCGTCAATTCCACCAATGGTGTTGTCCCACTGGATATTTCCTGATACATCTGTTTTCACAATCCAGTAATCAGCGGTTTGAGAAGTTGAATCTAAATTGTTTTCTGTTTTATCTCCTGAAATATTCGAATAAGAAAATCCGCCAAGAATATAACCACCATCTGAGGTTTGCTGTAAGGAATAAAGTAGATTAGCATAACTTCCCCCTATAGTATTTTGCCATTGGATGTTTCCGGATGCATCCGTCTTAACTATCCAGTAATCCCTATTTCCATTACAGTTTTCCGTTTTATCACCCGAAATATTAGACCAGGAAAATCCTGCTATCATGTAACCACCATCTAAAGTTTGAAAAACAGAACTAAGCTCTTCATTATCATTTCCTCCTATAGTATTTTGCCATTGAATAAAACCGAATGCATCTGTTTTGATTATCCAGTAATCCCCATAGGGGCCTCCTCCAATACAATTTTCTGTTTTATCTCCGGAAATATTTGATTTGGAATTCCCCCCAAGTATATAACCTCCATCGGAAGTTTGTTTGATTGAATAAAACCAATCAAAATCATTTCCTCCAATTGTGTTTTGCCATTGAATATTGCCTAATGAATCGGTTTTTACTATCCAGTAATCAGAACCTCCGATTAAATCTTCAGTTTTATCTCCCGAAATATGCGATTGAGACCACCCGCCAAGAATATATCCTCCATCGCTGGTTTGCTGAACGGAATAAAGTTCATCTTCCGAATTTCCTCCTACGGTATTTTGCCATTGAATATTTCCAGAAGGGTCTGTTTTTACAATCCAATAATCTCCATCGCCAATATTGCCTTCAGTTTTATCTCCCGAAATACCTGAAAATGAATAACCGCCCAAAATATATCCGCCATCTGAAGTTTGTTCGATAGTATAGAGGTAATCATTGCCATTTCCGCCAATAGTATTTTGCCATTGAATAAAACCGAATGCATCTGTTTTGATTATCCAGTAATCCCCATAGGGGCCTCCTCCAATACAGTTCTCTGTTTTATCACCTGAAATGTTTGAATTAGACCACCCACCAAGGATGTATCCACCATCAGCGGTTTGCCGGATAGAATTAAACTGCTCAGAGCCACTCCCCCCAATCGTATTCTGCCACTCAATTGCCGGGGCGGTTTGGGAAAAGGAAGTCAAAAGGCAAAAGTTAAAAGTCAAAAGGAGAAAAAAAGTTTTATAAATGTTTCTCATCATAAAATGCATTTCAAATCTAACACAAGTATAAACAATTATTCTGACTCATGAATCAAGTATTCAACAAATATAAAACCCCCGCTGCGTACAACTGCGTGGCGGGGGTTGGTAGATGGAGGTGATTGTTAGTTAATCGTTAACCATAGCGCTTATGGAAGTCCACGGTCCGCTTTTAGCCGGGTCGGAATTATTTTTCCAGCGCATAAAGCCGTTCAGCTTTTTGCCGGCTTCGGCAATATCAATGCTGATGCTGAATTTTGCTTTGGTGCTGAAAAAATTTTTCGTGCATTCCGAAGGGCTAACGGGCGAGGTTCCTCCCACATTGTACACCATTTCAACACCATCGGCTTCGCTGAGCACACTGGCACGGCTGCTGTCGCTATCCGTACGGCAAATGAACTCAATTAAACCGCCTTCGAGGCTGCTTGCTTTTGCAAACGGGGCTATCCTGATAGCCGGCCGGGGTGTTGTAATAGTATCGCGTTTAGGCAGGTTAAGCGTATTCCGGTCGGCATCGTTAAGAAGCGAATCGGGAATATCGTTGTAAATAACCCGCAACTGGTTTTCGATATCAACAATCAAATCATCTTTCTGGTCGCGGAGCGTTTTGGTGCTTACAGCCGGGTTTTTTGCATCGGGGTAAACCGTGTTCCAGGCAGCAAGTGATGCTACAACAGCGGCAGCCCGTGCAGGGTCAACTGTAAGGCGCACCTTTTCGGCATCCACGTACGGGATTGTACGATTGTAATAATCGTTGCGCTCGTTATCCCGTGTAGGGAAAGGTCCATTTGACATTTTGATATTGTTTTTAAATTACTTTAACCAATTATAGATAACTCAATGAGTATTAGCAAATATTGCATCAATTCTATTGATTGTACTGTCCAGCTTACTGGTTATTTGGTTCGCCTTATAAACTATTTGGTAAACCGAATAACTTATTTGGTGTATCTTATAGCTTATTTGATTTACCGAACTGGCTATTTGGTGCGCCTTATAATTTATCCGGTGCACCATATAGTCTATTTGGTTTACCTTACTGTTTATTTGGTTTACCTTAAAACCTGTACGGTGAACCAAATCGCCAGTAATCAGCAAATACTAACCGATAACGTGCTATTTACAACCTGTGCAAACAAACTTCAAAGAACTGGTGCAAATAAAGTAATCAGCGGTTTAAATAAAACAGGCTGCAGTGCATGTTACACCTGTTGTAAGGAACCGAACCGCTGGCATGATGCACGCGGTTCAGCGCTTGTCTCCGATGTCGGGAAGCGAAAAGGTAATATAAGATGCGGATGGGTTTACAGGGCGGAAAATTGCGAAAAGAAATATTTTACTGTGGCAAATCATTTGGTGTGTTTGATTTGGGAGAACGAAGATGGAAAAAATATTAATACGCTGAGCGGTTGTTGAAAACTTTTGTTTAGGTTTGATGTGAATTTAATGAGGATGAAAAAAATCTACTCTATTATTCTAATTTTCTTTTCGCTTTCCGCGAGAGGAGATTATTGGACGCAGAAGGCGGATTTTGGAGGGGTGGAGAGATTTCATGCTGTTGGTTTTTCAATAGGAAATAAAGGTTATATCGGAACAGGCTCTAACGGCCAGATTATGAGTTATAATGATTTTTGGGAATATGATCCGTCAAACAATTCATGGATACAAAAAGCAAATTTTGGTGGTTCCTCAAGATATGGGGCCGCAGGTTTTGCAATTGGAAGCAAGGGATATATTTGTACGGGTTATAGTGATGTCGCTGGATTTTCGCCCGACTTTTGGGAATATGATCCGCTGGCTAATGCGTGGGCACAAAAAGCAAATTTTGGTGGTGTCGTTAGAGAATATGGGGTTGGTTTTTCAATTGGTAGTAAGGGATATATTGGAATCGGAAGTGTTGGTGCATGTTTCCAAGATTTTTGGGAATATGATCCGATTTTGAACGCATGGTCGCAAAAAATGAATTTTGGAGGTTCACCAAGACATCTAGCCGCAGGATTTTCTGATGGAATAAAAGGATATTTGGGAACAGGACAGGTAGCCTATCCGTATGGAACGGTGGACTTATGGGAATGGAATCCTCTTACAAATACCTGGACTCAAAAAGCTGATTTCGTTGGTGCAGCCCGACAGGAAGCTTGTGCTTTTTGGATTTCTCCGTTTGGATATATTGGTCTTGGAACTACACAAATTGGCAGTGGAACTGTTTCTGATTTTTGGAAATATGATATTGTAAATAATTCATGGTCACAGGTAGCCAGTTTTGGTGGTGGCCCAAGAGAATGTGCGGTTGCATTTTCAATTGGGAATAAAGGTTATGTTGGAACCGGTTGGATTAATGACACTGTATCTACCCGTAAAAAAGATTTCTGGGAATATACGCCCGACAGTACCACTGCAATTGAAGAAATTACAAACAACAATTTTCAATTTACAATTTCTCCTAACCCGGCAAAAGAGTTTACAGTGTGCAGTTTACAGTTTGCGGTTAGTAAAAAAATTAATCTGTCTGTTACTGATATAACCGGCAGAAAATATATTTCCAAACAACTGGAAACAGTAAACAGTAAACTGCAAACTAAAATTGACATACGTAATTTCCCAAACGGAATTTATTTTGTTACTGTTGATGATGAAAAACTAAAAACTATAAAGAAGTTTATTAAAAACTAAACCTGCATGAGAAAAACCTTTACTCTTATTTTAATTTGTGTTTCTGTTTTAGCAACAGCCACTGTCAGAAATGTGCCTGCCTCCTACCCTACTGTACAGGGCGCGTTAAATAGTTGCCTGCCTGGCGATACCGTGCTTGTACAACCCGGCACCTACTTTGAAAATATTACCTGGCCTGCCATAAACCCTATAAAACTTTTAAGCGCTGGCGATTCGAGCAATACCATTATTGATGGCAATAACCTCGGTTCGGTCATTACTTTTTCATCAGCTGCTATTGATACCAATACCGTAATTCGCGGATTTACCATTACCCACGGCTACAAAACAGGCTCAGCGGCTAACGGTGGCGGTATGTTAATCAGCAATGCCAGCCCCAAGTTTGAAGATGTGGCTGTTAAAGACAATGGGTTGAATGCCGGAAACTGGGCTTATGGTGCCGGGGTGCATTGCAGCAACTCAAGTGTAGTTTTTGAAAACTCAACCATTCGTAATAATCATACCGATTCAGCAAGTTGGGGATATGGCGGTGGCGCTTACCTGAGCGGCAGCGGCAGCCCGCAATTCCGCAATGTGAAGATTGAAAATAATTCGGTTCGCAGCGATTCGTGGAATCACGGCACAGGTATTTACTGCGCAGATGTGTACCCGGTTTTTGAAAATACTATTGTTCGCAACAATATTGCAGGTGATAGTGCCATTTGGTGTTATGGCACCGGAATGTATTTCGATGGCGGCTTACCTACTCTTACTAATGTAATGATAACAGGTAATATATCCGGCAAAGGATGCACCTATTACTATGGCACAGGTATTTACCTTCAGGATTGCCATGCAAACCTTACCAACGTTCTTATTGCCGGCAATATACTTTCCGATGGTGGTAATTTTTATTATGGAGGGGGTATATATCAAAAATCTATGACTATAATTGGCAGTCTAGTTTTGATGAATGTTACAGTCACGGACAATAAGCGCAGTAATGGTGGAAGTATAAATGGCTCTGGTTTATATATAGATGCTCTTCCTTCCATTGGTATTACCAATTCAATTTTCTGGAATGTAAACCCCGGTGCCGAAATCAGTGCTAACGGTGCAACTGTTGTTGCTACTTACAGCGATATACGCGGGGGTTTAGTTGGTATCGGAAATATAAACAGCACACCCGGCTTTATTTCACCAACCGATTTTCATCTCTCAGCAGCTTCTCCCTGTGTAAATACCGGAACATTAACAGGCGCTCCGTCTTTTGATTTAGATAACATGCCCCGCCCTGCTCCTGTTGGTACAAATCCAGATATGGGTTGTTATGAAACCAGCCAGCCGGTATCAGTTATCGAATTGCAACACTCCAATCTTTTGTTTGACATATTTCCTAACCCGGCAAAGGAGTATATTGTTGTTAGTTCGGAGTTCGGAGTAAACGTAAAAACAGAAATTACTATTACCGATGCAATCGGCAAACTTTGTCTCCGAACTCCGAACTCAATACTCCCAACTAAAATTGACATACGTAATTTCCCAAACGGAATTTATTTTGTTAGTGTTGATGACGGCAATCAAAAAGCTGTAAAGAAATTTATTAAAACCTAAACCACTATGCTGAACAATTTTTATGAAATAAAAAATGTGAAGTCCCGATTTTTATCGGGAAAAAAAATTACTACTATTTTAATTCTTAATCTTTCATTCTTAATTTTTAATTCCGCATACGCTGATTCCTGGACACAAAAAGCAAACTTTCCTGTTCCAACGGTTTTTGCAGCCGGCTTCTCCATCGGCACAAAAGGATATATTGGTACGGGGGCTATTCCTTCTTACACCACAACCTTTTGGGAATACGATCCCGCCACTAATGTGTGGACACAGAAAGCAAACTTTGGCGGGTTAGCCCGTGCCGGAGCCGTTAGTTTTGCAATAGATGATTTCGGGTACATAGGTACCGGCACAACTGCATCCGTAAGCTTTAAAGATTTCTGGCAATACGATCCTAACGGTAATACATGGACACAGAAAGCCGATTTCGGGGGTACCCCGCGTTACCAGGGTGCCGGGTTTGTTCTTGGCGGGAAAGGATACATAGGCACCGGCAACGATCCTGCAGGTTACCAGAAAGATTTTTGGGAATACGACCCCGTCAATAATACCTGGACTCAAAAAGCCGATGTGGGTCTGCTGGGCAGGTACCGCGATTGCGGTTTTGCTGTTGGCGGTAAAGGATATATGGGCTGCGGGCAAAATACTACGTTTGGTTTTGTTCAGGATATTTGGGAATACGACCCTCTTACAAATGCATGGACACAGAAAGCAAACTTCGGTGGTGGCGACCGTTACGACCCTGTTGCGTTTGCAATTGGCAGCAAAGGTTACATCGGCACCGGCTGGAACGGTCCCACGCAGGATTGGTGGGAGTATAACCCTGTTACAAATGTCTGGACACAAAAAGCAAACTTTGGCGGAGTAGCGCGCGGTGCTGCTACCGGGTTTGCAATCGGCAATAAAGGTTACCTCGGCATTGGCGGAACAGGCGGCCCTTATTTGCAGGACTGGTGGGAATATACGCCTGACAGCACCACAAGCATTGAAGAATTTCGAATTTCGAATTTCGAATTTCAAATTTCTCCTAATCCGGCAAGTGAGTTTATAGTTATTAGTTCGTCCCGAGACTTCGGGATTGGTGTAAAAGAAAAAACTGAAATCACCATTACTGATATTAATGGAAAAAAGGTTTATCACAATAGTCTTAATACTCGATACTTGATACTTGATACTAAAATCAACATCAGTACTTTTCCAAACGGAATTTATTTTGTTACTGCTGCGGGTGATAATCAAACAGGAACGCGGAAGTTTGTAAAAGAATAAAACGGCTCAATTTTTAATAATTGCTTTTCCATTGGTTTTATTTTAACGAAAACTTCTAATCTGCCAATATTCTGTTAGAATATAAACAGAACCAACGGGGAAATCCCCTGTAACTTTTCGTAACATTTGTACATTCGTCCGATAATTGACGGACTTATAAATGAAAGAAGAAGATAAAATACTCCGCTGGTTTTACCTTGCAGTGCTCGCCATTATATGGGGCAGTTCATTTATATTGATGAAGCGGGGACTTGTTTCTTTTTCTCCCGACCAGGTTGCGGCAATACGCATGTTTGTTTCATTCATAGCCCTTCTTCCTTTTGTAATAAAACATATGAAGAAAGTAAAGAAGGAGCATTACAAATGGATTTTCCTGTCCGGTATTTTAGGAAATGGCATTCCCGCTTTTCTGTTTACACACGCCCAAACACATGTTGTAAGCGCGGTGGCCGGAATGTTAAATTCACTTACGCCCGTCTTTGTGGTTATTATAGGAACTGTTTTGTTTGGAAGCAGGTTCCGTTTTTCGCATATTGCGGGAGTTATAATTGGGCTGGCGGGCGCGGTTACGTTAATTCTTATCCACTCCAGCGGACATTTAAGAAACGAAAATAACTGGTATGGGATGCTGATAATTTTTGCGACCATATGTTATGCTTTCAGTGTTAATATTATTCGCAAATACCTCCTTAGTGTTGAAGCTTTGTTTATTGCCGGCTTTGCTTTGTTTGCAGCCGGAATACCTTGCGGCATTTTTCTTTTTACTACCGATTTCACCACGCGGTTTACTACACAACCCGAAGCATGGGAAAGTTTCGGATATATAGTTACCCTTGCCTTATTCGGAACAGCCTTTTCTACCGTAATGTTTTATAAGCTGGTAAAAATTTCAAATGCTTTGTACGCTTCTTCGGTTACTTATTTAATTCCTATTGTTGCCATGCTTTGGGGGGTTTTTGATAACGAAGGATTAGGCTGGTATCATATCATGGCAATGGCTGGAATTTTACTGGGAGTTTATTTGATTAATCTCGAATCAATACGGGAGATGAAAGCCAAGAAGGTGTATCCTGTAAATTCCGGAGCTTAAAAATCCATTTCTACCTGGTTTTCATTTTGCAGTTGCGGCTGGTTGCGGTTACCTCTCCTGCGTTGGTTGTTACTTTCCGAAGCCCCGAAACGATAACTGAAAGTTAACATTGCTACCTGCGATTCGCGCCTGCGTTCAGAATCAAGGATATAATAATCCCCTTCATTATGAATTTTAAACTTTCGCGTCTTAAAAATATCGTTCACATTAAAACTCAGTGAAGCTTTTCCTTTCCAGAAATCCTGCTTAACACCGGCATCCACCCCGCTGAATCCGCTGACTGTTCCCTGCGGATTATTATTGGGCGCCTGGTACATTCCCGTTAGCTGAAAGGTTGTTGTTTTCGTGAATTTAAGGTTAGCAGTAACGCGTGCAGTCCAGCTAACGGCTTCGCTCTGCAAATCGGCTTGCACATTATCAGCATCAATTATATTTTTAAAAATGTTAAAGCTGGTAAGAATGTTTCCCAGTTTACCCAGCTGGTTTCTCAATATAAATTCAAAACCCAGGTTTTGCGATGAGCTGAAATTACGGAATGTAACGGTGGCAACACCCGTTAATGTATCGAGAGTGCGGTAACGGCTGATCAGGTTACTGGTATAGCGATAATATGTGGTTGAAGTGACAGAAATTTTTTCGAGAGTCTTTGCATACGATAATTCGTACGAATCAATATACTCGGGTTTCAACTCCGGGTTACCCTTGCGAAGATTGAGCGAGTCGGAAAAATCGGTAAACGGATTTAAAGCCCGCGACTCGGGACGATTTACCCTGCGGCTATAGCTGGTTTGAAATTCGTTGGTGGTTTTTAACGTGTACTTAAGTGTTCCGCTCGGAAACAATGCAAAATAATCATTGCTGAACGTTTGCTGTGCTGTTTTCGAATCACCGTCAGTCAACGCATTTTCGGCACGAAGCCCGGCTGCATAATCAAAGCTTTTATATTTTCCGGTAAACATACCATAAGCCGCGTACACTTGTTCGGTAAAAATAAAATGGTCGGTATAACGAATGTCATCAACAAAAATAATTCCGTCAAAAGTTTGCGTTTGCTGGTCGTTATCATTCCTGCGAAAGTTTCCTTTAATGCCTGTTTCGAGTTTCGCGTTTTTAAACGGATGCACATAATCGGTTTGAAAGGTGGAAGTTATAAATTTCCCGTTTGTATAACTTTCCTGGTAAGGAGATTCATCAGTACTGAATAAAACGTTTTTGTATTCGCTCACATTATCTCTTTTATTGGATGAAAAATTTCCACTGGCAGTAAGCTCTTTTTTTGAATTAAAAAACGTGCGCCTGTAGTCAAACGTGCCTTCCATAGTTTCGTTATCATCTTCCGATGAATTATTCCTGCCAAAAGCATTGGTTACATTTTGATACTTATCAAAAAAAGTATAGTTAATGGTTTCGGGGCGAGATTCTTTTCTGTTATTATACGAACCTCCTATACCCAGCGTGTTGTAATTATCAATAAAAAAATCAACCCCCGTACGCAACGAGTGATTGTTGTTTTGCTGGTTTGAAAAAGAAGTGGTGGAATAAAAAAATGTATCGGGAATGAAATTTTGCTGCATGCTCTCACCCGTATTTTTTCGGTTTTCATGACGGAATGTATAATTCGCGTAAACATTAGTTTTGTCGGTTCGGTTATTGAGATTTAACGATGCATTATACTTATCGTTAGTACCGGCTCCGGCAGTTACCTGCCCGTTCAAACCTTTCATCTTTTCTTTTTTTGTAATAATGTTGATGATGCCTGCCATTCCTTCGGCATCATACTTGGCAGACGGATTGGTAATGACTTCAATTTTTTCAACAGTGCTGGCGGGAAGCTGCTGCAACACTGCCTGCTTACTGCTGCCGGTAAGGCTTGATGGCTTGCCATCAATCAGCACGGTGATATTTTCGCTTCCGCGCAAACTTACTTTCCCGTCAATATCAACACTAACTGAAGGAATATTCTGCAATACGTCCGTAACGGTTCCGCCTGTATTAATAATATTCTTATCCACGTTGTATGTTTTACGATCAATGCTGTTAATGAGGTCACTTTTCTCGGCAGTAATGTTTACTTCTTTTAATTTTTTTTGTGATTCGGCAAGGGTGATGATTCCCACATCAAGGTCGGGTTGCTTGGGAGAAATAAAAATTTGCGAATTGATAAAAGTACGATAGCCGATAAAAGAAATTTTTAAAGTATACCTTCCCGGTGATAAATCTTTAATTGTAAATTTTCCTTTTGCATCGGCAATAGTTCCACCTGCCACACTTGAATCTTTTATCTTGAATAAAGCAACGGACGCAAATTCAACCGGTTGATTGGTGGCAGAATCGCGGATAATGCCAAATACTTTACCTGACTTAAACTGGTTTAATACAGAATCGGGCATTTGACCTCTGCCCTGCCCTTGCGGAAAATTTTGGCTCTTCGATTCATTGCTGAATACTAAAATCAAAAAAGTAATTAACGAAAGTTTGTGCATTAACAGATTTTAGAATTGCTAATGTTTCTGCGATTTAACTATTAAAACAACGTTTAGCCGGGTGCAAAAGTAGGGAATTAAGAAAGCAAGGAAATGTAAAAGGAATGAAGGGAAAAGTTCCCGAATTATTTTTTTCTTTCTAAATACTCTTCTACCAAAAGCGCTTTTCCTTTTATTTCTTTACCGTTAACATCTTGCAGTGCTTTTAATGCATCGGTCTTGTTTTTCATTTCAACAATACCGAAAC
>JBIOHJ010000113.1:0-10940 GCA_044448905.1 Bacteroidia bacterium
CGTGCATATTTTTCATCACCTGTATATTTAAAAAGTAAAGCCAATGCATATCCGATACCCGATGTGCCATGCGAAAATCCCGTTAGCGGCAAATGATTTTGATTTTTCAGTTTCCACGACCGTGTATTTTCAGATAAAACAGAGTTTGACAATAAATAATCGCCCAGGTCTACAGCATATTTTTTTAATGCTTTATTTTTCAGCTTATCGCTTGCAAGCAGTAAAACCGGGATTGCCCCTGCGGCACCGCTGATAATATCAAAATGCAGCTTTGAGATTTTGATTTTGAGAATTTCGTCAGTAACTATCAGAGCTTTTTTATGGAACGATGAATCGTTCATCAATTCAGCAGCATGTATTAAAACATAAAGCAACCCGCTCTTGCCATGATAAAATCCGATTGGAAAGTTGCCGGAATTTTTTTGCGCATTCTCGAATGCATGATTGAGCGCGCCAGCGGCTGTGCGTTTAAAAATATTTGCGCCAGTTTGATTGTAAAGCTGGCTTAAGAAAAAAGCAATGCCGCTGGTACCTTCATAAAAATCATATCCCAGCGTACGGTAAAAAGTGTGTTTGGTATGTTCGTTAACATCAAGCCCCACCCAATTGCATGCATCACCATGCCAGAATGCAGTCCGGCACAAATGTGCGCCTATGCTATGCGCTATATGCAGGTATTTTTCAGCAGTCGGATTATTTTTCATCAGTGAACATCGAAAAATCGTAAGGATAGGCCGGACCGGGATTCCTGTACATTTCATTTACGCTGTACCCCGATTTATTAATATGTTTAAGCATAAATGATAGCCATAATTTTTTATTACGCTTTTTGTGAATGGCTTCGGCTATTCCGTCTGCAATCAGCAAGGAACGGTTCATTCCAAAACTATTTCCATCGGTTGGGTTTTCGGCAAAAGAAAAACCATTGAATAATTTCAACGCAAACAAAGGCACCGTAGTTTTAAGGAATGGTTTCAGGTGCGAAACAATCTTTCTGAGTAATTGCAACGATATATTAACGTAACAATTTTCGATATACAAAACTGAATTATCAGTTCGCCTGAAGTTAGATGGATTGCCGGAGCATTTAAATAAAAACGGAATTCCAAATTCATTAAATTCAGCGGTGATTTCTTTTATTGCGAGAGGCGCCCCCTTTGGATGGAGATTAAAGTAAAACCTGGCAAGCTGGGCGTTTACCGAATCAAAAGGTACATTTGCGCGGACAAAGTAAAAATATTCAAGCCCCGGTTGCTTTAATTCAGGGATGTAAGGGCTTAAATTTTTTCCATAATAATTTCCATTGCGGTTTTCCTTCCAGATAAACTGACCGGGCCTTAACTGAATAATCTCATCATATTTCTGCGCATAAATGGTTCCATTGCTGTCTCTCTCCACAGCATTCCAGCCATTATCCAACGACCGGTTTAAAGTATAAGCGCGCTTTAATTCATTTGTAAAATTCAAAGCATTTGGCAATTTGTTTTTGCCTGGTTTGGGTTTTAATTTGTTATTTCCTGGTACACCACCTGTGATATAATAATTAGAATAAATAATTTCAGCCAGGTCGTTTATAACAGAATTATTTTTATTTGAATCTTTTGTTGCCCTGCCAACCGGTTTATTCAGGTGAAATACATTATGCTCTTCATCAACACTGACAGCATTAATTATTTTCGTAAGTATTTTTCCGGCTTGTGTCATAAATTTTCATCAGTAGCTAATGCCCAACAAATCTTTGGCGGCTTTTTGGGGACGGCTCAAAATATTAAAACACATTTGTAAAATTTTTATTTGCAAAGGCTGTAATTCCTCCTGCCGGTATGCCAGTTCTTTTGATGACTGAATTAACCGGATAGCAGCAAATTCCATAACTTTTACTATTAAGCCCTTCAACGACTCTTTATTTATTTTCATTCTGTTAATATATTCACTCATGAATAACACTGCTGCCTCTTTAATAGCCGGCAGCTTTTCCTCATCTGCTTTAAATTCCTTAACCCAATGCAACAATAGTGATTGCATAAAGCATCCTGTATCCCAGGCAGGGTCGCCAAAATCACTCAATTCCCAATCAATTAAATTTATTTTACTGTTAGCCGTTTTACTGGTAATGATATTTCCTAATCTAATATCGCCATGTATAAAACATTCCACGTTCCATTTCAGTGAAATTCGTTTTATTTGGTTTACTAACCCGTTTTTCTCATTTACAATTTTTAATATCTGCCTGTCGGCATTGCCAACCGAATTGAAAAACGCCTCGTTAGTTCCGTCAATCTTGAAAATATGCGGAACCGATTTATTAAATAATTTATCAGCGGGCTTGTTTTCAATTTTCCCGTACCTCACAGTATGCAATTTCGAAAACAATACTGCAATTTCTCTGGCAATGCTGCCGGGTAAATGATTATTACGTGCCATTACAGCTTCTAAATCCCCCGTTGTTTTTAATAGCTGAAGAATTAAAACATACTGTTTCGGGTTATAGTCAAAATAATTGCACATAACCTTTCGGAGCGAAAAAAATTGCCGGTCATTTTTGGCAAGCCAGTAGCAATTCGCTTCATTAACAATAGAACGAATCTTATTGTAGTCCGAGCCTGATGTTTGCTTTACAAAAAAGCCCGCTTTGCCTTCAACTGAAATCAAAAAATTTCTATTGCGGCTGAAATTTTTCCGGATTTCAATTTTTCTTTTTACAAAATCAGCCGAAGTCAGCAGCCCTCTTTGCAAAAGGTAATGACACAATTTAACTTCGGTTAGTAACATTAAAATAAAGTTTATTCAAATAAATAATAACAAAACAAAAATAACAACCATTTAAAATTTGATTAAATTATTTTCCGGCACAGCAATCGTAAAAACACAGAGGAAAAACTCAATAAATAAGTTTCTCCTCTGTGGCACTTAAATTACCGCAACGTTGTTACAATAATTTAATTGAGCTTTGTATTGTTAAGCAATAAAAGGGTTGTATGAACCCAAAACATTGATTGCTTTTTTTCCGGCCGAAAAACCAGGTGATTTTAGCTCTCCGTGAATATCTGCGTCAAGCTGGTTCATTGCCTGGCATCCACAGGTTTTGCCTGAACCTACCTGGGTGGGTGTATCGGGGTCGCATGTGCAGGTTTTGCCTGAGCCTGCCTGGGTTGGTGTGCCGGGGTCACATCCACAGGTTTTGCCTGAACCTATCTGGGTTGGTGTGTCTGGGTCGCATGTGCAGGTTTTGCCTGAGCCTGCCTGGGTTGGTGTGCCGGGGTCACATCCACAGGTTTTGCCTGAACCTATCTGGGTTGGTGTGTCAGGGTCGCATGTACAGGTTTTGCCTGAACCTGCCTGGGTTGGGGTAGTGTCAACAAGCTTTTTTGCAAATATTTCAGCAATGTCAATTCTTGGAAACGGATCAAAACCAACTAACTTGCCGGAACTCATTACTGAAGCAGTACTTGTTAATTCTCCGGAGAGATAATTTTTGTTTACTCCTTTTGTTTCATTGGAATTCGCAATAATTTTTTTTGACTTCATAGTTCTGATAATTTTAAGGGTTAGAATGTAAGTATTGGTAAAATTTTCGTAAAGATTAAACCTATTTTTCACATTTCCAAATATTATTTTTTTATGATCAAAATGGAGAATAACTTAAAAAACATGGAACGCAAGTGCCCATTTACAGGTCTCATCTCTTAAACCGTTATAAATTTTTTTGTTGTTTTTTAATTGTTTTTTTTTCATCTTTCGCCCCTCAATTTTTCAACCATAAAACAACCTGATGTAAAATGCATTGGTATTGAGTGAATGCCTGCTGACAGAAACTACAATCAATGAATTTTTGTTAAAAAAATGAAATGAAAAAGATGAAATAGTTTATTACGGAAATTATATTAAAATAAATACCCATGGCTGTACCAAATCCGATTTTAGATAGTTTATTGAGAAAAGAGTACCAGGATCTTTTCGATACTTGTAAAATCAATGAAAACAGGATAGATGATGTTGACCGGGTTGTTGACCGGATTATAGCAGGAAAAGCACGTTATGAAGGAGTGGGCAACCCGCTGAATATTCCATGGTATTTTATTGGCCTGGTGCACAACATGGAGTGTTCTTTAAACTTTAACCTTCACTTGCACAATGGAGATTTACTATCTAAAAGAACAATACATGTTCCGGCTAATCGTCCGGTGAATGGCAATCCTCCTTTTACATGGGAGACAAGCGCTACAGATGCATTAACATTTGACGGGATACACTTAAGAACAGACTGGACTTTACCCGCTTTGCTGTATTTCATGGAAGGGTATAATGGATATGGATACAGAAAATATCATCCCGATGTCAAATCACCTTATTTGTGGAGCTTCAGCGATAAATATACAAAAGGTAAATACCGTAGTGATGGTAAATGGGACTCCGAATTGGTTTCTGAACAATGCGGCTCAGCTGTAATATTAAAAAGAATGAAGGATAAAAAATTTATAATATTAGAAACTATGGAAGGATTTCATGTTTCTGCTGCTCCTGCCAGCGTGGCAGTAAATCAGCTTCCTTCCAGGGGAAAAGTAAATACAAACAAATTAAATATAAGAGCTGATGCCGGTACTGATTTTGAAAAAGTGGCGCTTCCATTAATAAAAGGAAAAGAAGTTGAAATACTTGCTGAGAAAAACGGATGGTACAAAGTAAAAACCACTATTGAAGGATGGGTAACTAAAGACTATATTAACACTTAAAAAAATTATGCGCGGGGTTGGATTATTATTTATTGCTATTATCACTTTCGTAATTGTTCTGCTTGTCAAAAATCCTGACATAGTTAAAGAATTTTGGCTATGGGTTATTGGTTTGGCAGGAATTATCGTACATATATTTCAGCTGTTGAGAGATTTTGTGAAGCAGGTATTTTATAAAACCAGGAAACGGTGAAGAAGAAAAAAAGAAATTGCGGGAGAAAGTAAATTGATTTAATTGTTATTCATAATTTATAATCTAATTCATAATAATAAAAATATATGAGCATGTTGAAAAAAAGTATAGCCGCAGTAGGCCTCTTTCTTTTACTGGTGATAATTATCAACTTCGGAATTCATTTTTTATGGACAATGAATCACCATGACGGTAAAGCAACAGAAGATATTTATGAAAACCTTGCGGTATCTCTGATTATCAGCTGGATAATTTTTTTAATTGCCTATTATGTGTGGGCTATACAATTCTACAATATAAACCAGGGATGGACAGATGCTGATTGGAAAAAAAATGAAGAGGCAAAGGACATGAATTTCCGGATGGGCTCCGAGATTGAACCTGATGGTAATCCTAACAAAGGAGAATCATTGGGGTTGCCTCCCGGTACGGTGCGTGCAACCATAGCGCTTTCGTTGCTGGTTGCTGGTCTTGCAATGACCATTGCTTCGCTTAGCATGAATAACACATACCCTGCAAATGCACTTTTCATCGACAATTTCGAATTCTTTAAAACCGCATTCCTTATGATGATTGCTTTTTATTTTGGCGCCAAATCTTTAGATGCACTTCGCAAAACAAATATTAATACCGGGAGCATAGCAACACAAAAAAATGATGGATTAAACCCTGCACTTAATCCATCGCCAGACCCCGATCCTGTAATTAAGGCTGAACCGGATACCTTAAATGACTCAAAGGCAAAAGGCTAATTATGAGAAGAGTTTATCTCCTGCTTCTTTGCGCTGTTATTTTTTCTTCTTGTAAAAAGAATAAAGAAAGGTATTTAGTAATTAGCAAAATTCAAAGTGCATCGAAACTTGCTACAACTGAATCAACTTTGAATAAGATTGTGTTTGGCACACAGGAAAAAAAATTATTATGGCTCATCAGGTTAAATGAAGCCCGGTTTGTTGCATATACAAAAGCAACGGTCTTGTCAGGAATTGATTTGAGTGAACTGAATCCCGATGATATTAAAATTGAAGACGGCAGAATAGAAATAGTATTGCCTAATGTCAAAGTTCTGGATTTCCAATATCCGTTCAGTTCTTATAAAATTGATAGTAGTATTACTGAAAATGCATTTTTAAATAAGCTCGATATAAAAGATCATGAGCACTTTTACCAGCTTGCTGAATTGGACATCAGGAATAACCTGTCTCATATGGGAATAAAAGAAGCTACTGAAGAAAAAACCCGAAACCTGATTACGGGTTTATTAAAAAATCTTGGTTACGAAGAGATTTATATAAAATTTAAACCGGGAAAATTTATTGAAGAATTAGACCTGTTGGAGGAAGAAAAAAAATGATTAAGCTAATCGGATTTTTTTTACAGGCTATTTTAATTGTTATAGCTGTATTGCTGTTCAGTTTTTTTGACCCGTTTGGAATATTTGGCAGCAAAAAGCAAACACTTGTCGACACGCCAATTACGGTTTCGAGCATTAAGGAAATCGGAAAATTTATTTCTGCAGAATACTATGGCGAAGTGCTTTCTTCTCTCAACGAAATTTACATTGAAAAACTGGACAGTAACAAAGATGTTCTCAGGATATTAGACAACAATTTTCGCGAAGCGATTACTGAATTAAGAAGCCTTGAGAAAAAAATTAAAAACAAAAATAAATTAACAGAATACTTTCATGAAAACTATGCTGAAGTTACCGAGCACCCATTTTATAACTCCTACATGGAGTATCTGAAGAAAAAGTATAATGAAAGCAAAGAGAAAAATGTTCTGGATAAATTAGTTGATAACCCCAAGATAGAGCTGAATTTTGATGAAAATCTTCTCAATGATCTAAGAAAGGAAACCCGTGAACTGTTTTCTGTAAATAAGAAAACATTAAAGCAGCAAATCGTTCTATTGGGCCGGGGTTGGGTGAAAGCCGGATTTAATTTTGAAAAATTTTCACCCGCAAATTTCAAATATGTTTCATCATCACGTTGTATTTATCTGATAGGAATGAAGCCGGAAATATTAAGTTGTACTATTAATCCCTGGTTTATACCTGAAAAAAAAGTCAAAGGATTTGAACTGGTTTTATATACTGGCAAAGCGAATGACCCGAAACTGATGAGCCAGGTGAAGGAAGATTGCCTTTTGAAATTACGACAGGCTGCATTGGAACAAAATATTCTCGGTAAAGCGGAGGAAAATGCGAAACAAAATTTGAAAACTTTTTTTTCATTATTGATTGAAGGGGGAATTGATAATGTGTATTTTGCGGACGATACTTTGGATTTGTATAAGAGTGAAATCCTCAAAGACAATGTGATTAAGGAAGACGAGCTCTCAACACTTGATTCTTTACTATCTAAATCCGGAACCGGCAGTTTTAACAGCTTAGAAGTAAAAGCTTTAATTGATTCAGTAAAAGCAAAAACTTTTTATTTCAGAAATAATGTATCAACTCTTACCTGTTATTCATCTCTTGCATATAAAGTAACCAGCGACTGGACAGTTGATAGTCTCGAGTTACTTCAGTTAAAAGAGCTGAAGAAAAATATTGAGACTCCTTATCAGTTTGAAGATTACTGGTTCGGGGAAGCAGATACCCTCAAAAATGATACAAGAAAAAAATGGTTTGACATAGCACTTAATGATATTGAAAAAAATACCAATCAACTGATTGAAAGTGAAAAATCAAAATTCGTTCGAAACGATAAAGCGAAAACAAAAAGCGATTCGACCATGATCGCCAGCACTTTTAAAGACTTACGAAATTAATTGTAGGTAGCTGTGATCCCGATTGGATTCGAACCAATGGCCGCAAGTTTAGAAAACTTGTGCTCTATCCAGCTGAGCTACGGGACCAGAGAAAATTTAGAAATGAGAATGCAAAATGCAGAACTTAAAAATCATAATTTAATTTTTAATTCTGCATTTCTAATCTCTGATTTCCTGTCGGGGTGGCAGGATTCGAACCTGCGACCTCCTGCTCCCAAAGCAGGCGCGATAAGCCGGGCTACGCTACACCCCGTATTTAAAGTTCAAAGTTCAAGTTTTAAAGTTCAGGGCTGCAATATTAAACAACTTTAAGCTTTGAACTTTGAATCTTGAACTTTTCCAGCGGTGAGGGTGGGATTCGAACCCACGGTACCCGTTTCCAGGTACGACAGTTTAGCAAACTGTTCCTTTCGGCCTCTCAGGCACCTCACCATTTTTTAAGGTGGGCAAAGGTATAAAAATTAAAAAAGCGATTAGCCGGTTGAGGTGATGCTGCGTTTTTTAACATCTATCTCTGCAAAACTGAAATAAATGTCTGTTGACGCATTCAACATTTTAAATTAGGTTTGTATCGACTGAATTAATAACCATGTTTAGAAAAATTTCGTTACATCAATTCTGTTTGCCGCTACTGCTGATACTATTGAATTCCTGTGGCACCAAAAAAAAATCAGTTACAGATAATACATCCGCATCTGCTGATGATTCAAAAAACTTTGTACGGCTTGATGATTCAAAAGAATTTCTTCCCGGCTGGTCGAAGGAAAATACGGTGATTTACCAATGGATTGCTGAGCCGGATATTCTGCATCCCACAAACGGACTCTCTTCTCAGCGCACTGAAGTCATGCTTTATACTCAAATGTTCTTAGTGTTTGCTGATTTCAGAACATTGAAACTCGTTCCCGGCTTGTGCAAAACGCTTCCTGAAATTTCTCCTGATGGTTTACATATCACTTTTGAACTGCGTGATGAACCGAGATGGGATGATGGCGAACCGCTAAGTGTTGAAGATATTATTTTCACAGCGAAAGCAAGCAAATGTCCTTATGTGGATAATCCGAATTATAAACCGTATTGGGATAACCTGAAAAAAATTGAAAAGGATTCACTGAATCCGCGGAAATTTATAGCAGTGATGAAACAAACGTACATGCACAATATTGCCTTTTGGGGTGATTATCCAATCATGCAGCGTAAATTTTTTGATCCTGAAAATATACTTTCCAAATATTCTTTCGAACAGTTTGATGATCCGAAAACGAAACTTGATAAAGAAAAGAAACTGCGTGATTGGGCAAATGAATTCAACAATGCAAAATACGGACGTGAACCGGAATTTCTTGCTGGCTTAGGTCCGTATAAAGTAAGTTCGTGGGAAGCAGGACAAACGCTCACATTAGTCCGGAAAGAAAATCACTGGACGAAAGGAAGCGCTTCGATTTATGAAACCGCGTATCCCGAAAAAATTATTTTCAAAGTAAACCGCGATGCCAATTCACAGATGCTCGAATTTAAATCGCAGGCAAATGATGCGTCAGCTTCAGTCAGCACAAAAACTTTACTTGATCTTCAGGCAGATTCTGTTTTCAATTCCAATTACAATTCCCGTTTTGTTGACACTTATTATTATACGTATGCAGGAATGAATATGAAACCGGATGGTAACAAACACAAAAAACTTTTTACTGATAAAAATGTCAGGCGTGCTATTGCACTTTTATTTCCGGTTGATGAAATGAATACTATACTGAATAAAGGAAAGAATAAAAGAGTTGCCGGCCCGGTTTCATCGCTGAAGGCAGATTACGACACGACTCTGCAACCTTTAACCAATAATTTAGAACAGGCAAAAAAACTTTTGGCTGATGCCGGATGGAAAGACTCAGATAGTGATAATATACTTGATAAAAATATTGATGGTGAAAAATTGAAGTTCGAATTTAGTTTAAATTATCTCACCACCCAGGTGGAATGGAAAGATATGGCAACCATGATTGCAGGTGGATTAAGCAAAGCCGGTATTAAAGTAAATTTGAATCCGCTCGATTACCCGGTGTTTGTCGGCAATGCAAGGCTGCATGATTTCGATATGATGATTGCATCGTGGGGACAATCGGCATTGCCTGAAGATTTTTCACAGCTGTGGCATACCGAAAGCTGGACAACTAACGGTTCGAACTTCCCCGGTTTCGGAAATGCACAATCCGATGCGTTGATTGATTCTATTAAAACAACAATAAACGATTCGATTCGGAATGAAATGTCGCATCGTTTCCAGCGAATGGTGTATGATGAGCAGCCGATGGTTTTTCTTTTTGCCAGTTTGCGAAGAACAATTGTTCACAAACGCTTTGGTAATATTGAATTCTATTTTGAGCGCCCCGGCATCATGCTCAACAATTTTAAATTGCTTTCAGAAGTTTCTTCAACAGTCAGCGCCACACAGTGATTACGGAACAAAAACTGTAATGACAAAATACATTATCCGCAGGATATTAATTTTTCTTCCCACACTTATTGCCATCACTCTTCTTGCTTTTATAATAAGCGTAAATGCCCCGGGCGATCCTGTTGAACGGATGATGTCATCTTCGCAAACCGGTGAACAAAATGTTAATTCATTAAATTCAATTGAGCAACACCAGTATTGGCGGAAAAAGCTCGGGCTCGATCTTCCGTTATTTTATTTTTCAATTCACAGTCTTTCGACTCCCGATACACTTTACAGGATATTTGATAAGTATGAAAAAGAAGCACTGGAGAGATTAATTAACCAATACGGAAACTGGAAAGCAATCAGTGAGTACTATAATTCTGTTTTGCATTCTTACCATCAGTTTTCACCTGTAAATGATACAGTCTTTAATACTGATGTTGTAAAAGCAATTCGTTATGATTTAAATTTATTAAAATATAAATCCAATGATCAGTCTATCGAAAACACTCTGGAAACCTTTGATGCCGTAAATAATATTCCGCAACTGCAAAATTCATTGAATGAAATAAAAACAAATTATACTACTGTAAAATCCAATACATCACGATGGAAAAACTTAATTCCCGTTATCAGCTTTCACAAAAACAATCAGTATCACCGCTGGCTTTTTGGTGATGAAATTTATTCGAAAGGAATTCTGAGAGGCGACTTTGGAATTTCATATGTAACGAAACAACCGGTATCGCAGGTCATCGGTGAAAAAATTTTCTGGTCGTTGTTTTTAACGCTTATTTCAGTA
>JBIOHJ010000114.1:0-10922 GCA_044448905.1 Bacteroidia bacterium
AAATACAACATAACAAAAAAGACAGGTGTCAGAAATCCCATCAAACCCACAATCCAATCACGCCATGAAAAAGGGCGAAGAATAATTAACCCGATTGCATAAATCAGTAAAAAAATAATAGCCGGAAAATAAAACAAAGTGATTACTGAAAGCAGCACACAAATATCAAAATCAAGAGTAAGTGGAGTTTCGTTTTTATAAAGCCTGAAAATTTTATCCAGAATAAAAATCAAAATCGAATTAACAATTAGTATGGGGTGAAATGAAATGAATTGTGGAATAGAGCCACTGAGTAAAATAAAAAACAATCCCGGCAATAATGAACCTTTGTATAACACTTCATGCCTGTTTGCAATATTGTTCAGATGAATGGCTTGCAGAATGGTTAATGTTAAGGCTGATAAAAAGTAAATCCAGGTAATGTCAGGTTTTATTGTTTTTAAAAGAAAAAAATAAAAAGGCATGGCATTTTCTGTGTGAACCGTAAAGCCTGACCCATATCCTGACATCCATATGACAACGGCAGTTAAAGCCAGCATAATATATGCAAGCGGTTGCTGCGATTTGAAAAATTTAATGACCATTATTCGTCAAGTGAAAATTAACCCGTTAAAGATGGGAAAAAAGAAAATTGGTTCAGAATATTTTTTGTTACTTTTGCGCGATTAAAATTAAAAATCTATGGATGCAGTCTGGTACGGAATAGCCGCCTTCTTTGAATTCATTTTTAAAATCATTAAGCCTATCGGCATGTCAATCGATATGTTGTTTTTTGCGATTGGAGTTGTGGGATCGGCTTACTGGCTTTGGTACACTGTTTATGTAAAAAAAGGCGGGAAGAATTTTATGTCGAATACAGGGAAGTAAAGTGTCCTGCCTAAATCCTCCCCCAAAAAGGAGGACTTAAACTAAAGAATTTACTTTCTGTAAATCTTTTCCAATGTCTTTTCTGAAATGTTTGTTTTCGAAATTTATTTTTTCAATTGTGCGATAAGATTTTTCAAGCGCTTCTTCAAGCGAATTACCATAAGAAGTAACAGCCATTACCCTTCCTCCCGCACTAATTATTTCACCATCCTGCAATTTTGTTCCGGCATGAAATACCATGCTGTCAGTTACATTTTCTAAAACGGTAATGATTTTCCCCTGTTCATATTTTCCTGGATATCCTTTTGAGACAAGCATAACAGTTGCTGCTGTTCTTGTATCAATTTCAATTTCAATTTTATTCAGTTCTCCTTTTACAATAGCCAAAAACAATTCCACCAAATCATTTTTTATTCTTGGAACCACCACTTCGGTTTCAGGATCCCCCATGCGGCAGTTATATTCTATAACATAGGGTTCATCGCCTACTTTCATTAAACCAACAAAAATAAATCCTTTGTAAACTATGTTTTCCTTTTGCAAACCTTCTATGGTTGGTTTGATAATTTTGTTTTCAACTTTCTCAAGAAAGTCTTTGTTGGCGAAAGGAACAGGTGAAACCGCACCCATACCTCCTGTGTTTAACCCCGTATCATTTTCGCCAATGCGTTTGTAATCTTTTCCTTCGGGTAAAATTTTGTAATTTATTCCATCGGTTAAAACAAAAACAGAAAGTTCAATTCCCTTTAGAAATTCTTCAATCACAACTTTTAAAGATGCGTTTCCGAATTTGCCTGAAAGCATTTCAGTGAGTTCTTTTTTTGCCTCTTCCAATGTTTGCGGAATTACCACCCCTTTCCCCGCTGCCAATCCATCAGCCTTTAACACATAAGGCGGATTCAATGTTTCGAGAAATTTTAATCCGTCACTTAAAGTTTCCTTCGTAAATGTTTGATAACGGGCAGTTGGAATGTGATGTCGTATCATAAACTGTTTTGAAAAATCTTTACTTCCTTCTAATTGCGCACCGGTTTTTGAGGGTCCGATTACAGGAATGGATTTTAATTTTTCATCAGCAAGAAAAAAATCATACACCCCCTTCACCAGCGGGTCTTCGGGACCCACCATTACCATCTCAATTTTATTTTCCAAAACAAATTTTTTGATGGCTTCAAAATCGGTCGCTGAAATTGAAACATTAGTTCCGCATAGTGAAGTCCCTGCATTGCCGGGAGCTATAAAAAGTTTTGTGAAATGTTTGCTTTGTGAAATTTTCCATGCGAAGGCGTGTTCTCTGCCACCGGAACCTAAAAGTAAAATGTTCATTTCAACTAACAATTAAAATTCACAGCGGAATATTCCCATGTTTCTTCTTAGGCAACTTGGCAACTTTATTTTCGAGCATTTTAAATGCTTTTATTAATTTGATGCGGGTTTCCTCCGGCCGGATAACTTCATCAATGTAACCGCGTTCGGCTGCTTTGTATGGGTTGGCAAACAAATCGGTGTATTCTTTTTCTTTTTCTTTTAATTTTTCTTCGGGATTTCTTGCTTCTGAAATTTCTTTTTTGAAAATAATTTCAGCGGCACCTTTTGAACCCATCACGGCAATTTCGGCTGTGGGCCATGCATAATTCATATCTGCTCCAATATGTTTCGAGTTCATCACATCATACGCACCGCCATACGCTTTGCGTGTAATTACAGTTACGCGAGGAACCGTTGCTTCGCTGAATGCAAATAAAAGTTTTGCCCCGTTAATAATAATTCCGTTCCACTCCTGATCGGTGCCGGGAAGAAATCCGGGAACATCTTCGAAAACTAAAAGAGGAATATTAAAACAATCGCAAAAGCGAACAAACCGCGCAGCTTTTGTTGATGCATGAATATCTAAAACTCCGGCAAGATGTGCAGGCTGGTTGGCAACAATGCCGATACTTCTTCCCGCAAGTCTTGCGAATCCAACCACAATATTCTCAGCAAAATTTCTATGCACTTCTAAAAAACTTCCCGCATCAATTACTTCCTGAATAATCTCACGCATATCATACGGTGTGTTCGGGTTGGATGGGATGGCATCATTAAGTTTAGTTTTGATTTCATTTCCTGAACTATAATCGAGCAACGGGACATCGTCTTCACAGTTTTCAGGAATATAACTGAGCAACTTTCTAATGGTGTTGATGCATTCAACTTCATTGGGGCATGAAAAATGTGTTACGCCTGATTTGGTTGAATGAGTAGAAGCCCCACCGAGCTCTTCTGATGAAACTTCTTCATGCGTTACAGTTTTCACCACATTAGGTCCGGTAACAAACATGTACGAAGTATTTTCAACCATTAGAATAAAATCGGTAATGGCAGGTGAATACACAGCGCCCCCGGCACACGGTCCCATTATTGCGCTGATTTGCGGAATGACTCCTGATGCCAATGTATTTCGGTAAAAAATATCAGCATACCCTCCAAGCGAAACCACCCCTTCCTGGATTCGCGCACCGCCCGAATCGTTCAACCCGATAACAGGTGCTCCGTTTTGCATGGCGAGATCCATGATGCGACAAATTTTTTCGGCATGAGTTTCGGAAAGCGAACCGCCAAACACAGTAAAATCCTGCGAGTAAACATAAACCAATCGTCCGTTAACTGTTCCGTACCCTGTTACCACTCCATCACCCGAATATTTTTCGTTCTCCAAGCCAAAATCGGTTGAACGGTGTGTCACCATCATTCCTATTTCTTCAAAAGAATTTTCATCAAGCAAAAAATGTAACCTCTCACGTGCGGTGAGCTTTCCTTTTTTGTGCTGCGCTTCGATGCGTTTTTCTCCGCCACCAAGTTCGGCTTGTTTTATTTTTTGTTCGAGGTCTTTAAATTTTTGGTTCATGGAGGTAAAAGTAGAAAAAAGTTCTAGGTGTAAAGTTAATAAACCTAAAAACCAAGCCCGAACCTTGAATCTTGTTCTACCAGTTCAACAGAGCTAGTCCAAAAGTGAAAGGATGCATTTCGGGTCCCTGGTTGAATTTAAATAACGTTGCCAATCCATAGCTTACAAAAGCAGTGTACCCGCGATACCCGATTCGCAATGTTGCATCGTACCGGAAAGGGTTTAAATTAAAATCATCATACGTTTTTACTTTGCGTGTTTTATCGTTTACTTCATACTTCTGTTTGGTATGCGAATCAATCCTGTAACCTAAAATAATTCCTGTTCCAACGTGAAAAGATTTTTTTTCGTATTCGTTAGTATTGAATTCGAACAACAGCGGAAGCGTTACATAACTAACGGTGAGTTTGTTTTTGCTGTAATCAATCGTATCATAATAAGCTGAGAGTTCAGAGGCGTTTGGAATCAGTGTGCGGTCACCGGTAAACTTCCAGTTATTCCATGAAACCCCCAGCCCGGTTAAAAATGCAAGGTGATAATCTAGAATGTTTGTCTTATAATCAAAAAAATTAAGGTTTACGGCAACCGATTTTCCGGTATTCAATTCTAAATATTCATACCCTTCGGGAAGATTGGCAGAAAATCCTTGCATTGAATAGTTATTAAATCCCAATTCAAAGCCACCCCAGTGTCCCGTTACTTTACCTCCCCTATGATAATGAATAGTTGTTGATTCATTATCGTGCCCGGGATCAATATCAATATGAAAATTGTCATCATCTTTATCATCGTCACCAATTATGATAATTTTTTTATCACCAACATTTACCGTGGTAGTATCCTTACCTGATTTTGTTTTCTCATCATCTGATGTCATACCGATCTTACCAATACCTGAAATACTTTTTGAAATTCGAGCCGGCTCGTTAATATATTTTACAGAGCCAACCCCGCTTACTTCGACATTCAAATCATCTTTAACATCTAAATAAATTTTCCCGGCACCGCTTATTGAAATATCGCTTTTACTCACCTGTAACTTTTCGGCTTCTACTTTTCCGGCTCCTGAAATTGTTGCGTCCAGTTCGTTTGCCGATCCTGATAATTCAATGTTTCCTTTTCCGCTTATAATTGTATTTATTTTTTCGGCTTTAACCGGCATTTCTATTTTGCCCAATCCTGAGATTATAAGCTTAAGGTTTCTTGTATCAATTGTATTTTCGGCTTCTACTGATCCGTTTCCAGAAATTTCAACTTCTTCAAGGTTTTTAACCGTAACATGCGCTTCACCGTTTTCGCGGCTGTGAAATTTGAGCGTGCCATTTTGAATTTGTATTGTTGATTCGGAATCATTTTCCTTATCAATGCTTGCTGAGCAAACTGTTCCCTGCGTTAAAATAATTTTTCCGCGATGGGGGATGGATATTTTTGTAAATGCTGCAGTACTGTCCTGTGCATTTGTGTTTTGAGACAACAATGCGGCAGTGGTAACAATTAAAAATGATTTTATTGATTTGGCTTTCATGGAATATTGCTGTTTATAATTGTGACGAAAAGTCCTATGCGTATGTTACTGCCTTGGATAAAATTATTTATCGTCAGCTTTTCCGAATTTCAGATTGCCCGATTCAAAACGGTAGGCAACCAGTTCACCATCGTTGTTGTAATTTTTCTTTAGTGTAACATCGTTGTTGCTCACTTTGCTTAATCCCCAGGCAAGTGCATTTAAAACAGGAGTGTTTTCCTTCACAGCGGGTTTAGCAGCCTCGGCAGGTAAAGTTGAAGAGGAAAAAACGGGTTTATTCAAATCTTCATCAGTAAATGAAGAATCGGGATTAGAAACTTTATCAAGGAATGCTTCAAACTCTTTTGAATTGTATTGTGATGGATTTTTTTCGATTTGCTCGGCTAATTTTTGTTTCATTAAAGCGGGATCAACAAATTTCATTTCGGGTTGCCGATTTTCACTTACAGGCATTTCGAATATTTCTTCAGGAATATTCTTTTCCACGGATGGATTGCTGCCCGATGTATCAACTTTATTATTTGTTGCAAGCAGTTCGTGTTGAATTTGTTTTACTGTTTCACGCTTTATAGGTTTTTGTACTACATCAACTTTATTCAAAGCCTCTTGCGTTTCGTTTTGTTTTGCAGTGTTTATTGTTTCAATACCTGCTTTATTTTTCTGAACAGGTGCTGTCTCTTTTTTTGTTTCATTATTTGCCTGTATGATTTGAGTGCCGGCATCTTTATTCAAAAAATAAAAACCAATGAGCAAAACAATGCAGGCTGCGACTGCAACCGAAATATAATATACACGCTTTTTGCTTTCGGCAATCGGAATTGCTTTCTTAAGTAATGATTTATTTTCGAAAACTATATTTTTATCAGGCGAAAGCCTGGTCAGTTCAAAAAGTTTTTCATCTTTTTTAAATTGAGGGTGCGAAAAAAGAAATTTATTCAGCTCATGCAATTCTTCTTTATTTAAATCGCCTTCGAGCTTTGCAACTAAATATTGCTGTATATTTTCTTCGGTAACTATTTCTTTCTTCAAGATGCTTTTATCCGGAAACCGAATATCCGATTCGGGTAACTTCACCAAATCAAAATTCTTGAACTCGCTTTTCAGCTCGGGATGTTGTTCAAGAAACAAAAACAATTCAGCCTGCATTTCGGCTGAAAGATTTCCTTCATAAAAATCGAGGAAATAAATTTCGTAATTGCTTTTGTTAATTTCCATTTGTGTTTAAACCAGGTTGCTGATACTCCCGATATATTCTTTCAGAAATACGCGGGCACGATAAATGTAAACTTTTACCTGCGATTCGTTGAGCCCGGTTATTTCTCCAATTTCTTCATAGCTATACCCTTCATAATCGCGAAGGGTGATAACAGAACGCTGTATTTCGGGTAACTTTTTCAGTCCTTCGCGCAGGATTTCTTTTGCATCCGAATATTGTTCGCTGTGCGAATGGGTATTAAAATCCACCTCATCAAACGATGCTTTCTTTTTATCGCGCCTTATTTTATCAATCATGGTACGGTAAGCCGTGGTGAAGATGTAGGACTTTGCTTTTTCATAACTCACATTCTGATGCGTGAGCCAGAATTTTTCATACGTATCCTGCACAATGTCTTTGGCATCGTCCTTATCCCTGCAATTATGCAGGATAAAACGGTATGCGCCATCCGAATATAAATCAACACACTTATTATACTCTGCAGTTGTCACGTAAAAAGAATGTATTTTTTGATCAAAATTAAGCTTTCTGGAGGTGGGACGATTTAGTGAAGGCAAATGTTACAAGTAGATATTGGTATTATAAAATAATTTATCTTTATGGTCATAAAATTAAATACGTATTGAAAAAACATTTACTACTCACTATTTTTATTTTTGTTTTCAGTTCAAAAATTAATTCGCAACCACAACCTTGGGCGCAACCCGGTGCACATTGGTATTACAAGGATGGCGATGACGCTGCAATCGGATTTTCGGGTTATATTGAAATTACAAAGGGCAGTGACACCATAATAAATGGAATTATTTGTGATGTTCTTATTCCACATCATGAAGGAGTAACATGGTGGAATGGTGGACAGCCTTATAACGTATATTATCCGAATCAATATACTTATGTAAGCAACGATACAGTTTATCATTGGAGAAACAATCAATTTTACGTTCTTTATGTTTTAAATGCACAGCCAGCGGAATACTGGATTTGCGGTCCTGATTATTATGGCTCCTTCTGCCAGGGCGATACCATAAGAATTGACAGTGCACAAATTGTAAATGTTAATGGAATAAATATGAGAACGCTGGTTCCTGAGCCGTATAATCTATTTCCACAACCGCAATCTATGTATCATCATCACCCAGTGTATGAAAGATTCGGCTCACTTGCTTTTTTGTTCCCCATACCAATGTGTATTACTGATATTGCGCAGCCTCTTTTAAGATGTTATAGTGACAGCAGTGGCTTTAGTTTTACCACTAACATTGCACCTTATTGTGATTACATTACCGGAACGGAAGAAATTTTCGGAAATAATAATATTCGGATTTCGCCCAATCCCGCTTTTCAGGAAATCAATATTTCTCTTCAATCATCAAAAACCTCAACGGCTGATTTTATTGTAAGGGATGTAACCGGAAAAGAAGTAATGATTTCGGCAAAGCATAAAATAATTTCCGGCAGGCAGACTATTCAAATTAAGCTGCCGCGTTTTAACGATGGCATATATATGATGGAATGCCGGATGAAAGAAGGTTCGGTTTACCGGAAAATGGTTATTTCTCAAAATTGAGCAAAAACAGGAATTATTTTAATACGCCTGAAAAACAGTTGTTTTTTAGCTTTCAATGAAAAAATAGCGTTTTTTGGGCTAATTTTAACATTTATTAGTGTCAACGAGTGACTCGTTGACATTAACGGGAGGCTCGTTAGTGTTAACGGAAACCTCGTTTGCATTAACGGGGGGCTCGTTTGTATTAACGGACGGCTTGGGAGCACATTCCTACAACCCCACCAAACTTATCCTTATCCCCGTTTCGGTTTTTTGGTTTTTCGTAAAACCAGCCACAAATTCGAACCGGAAAATATTGAGCTTGGAAATGCCTGCTGAAATTTCAAAATGATTTTCGAGATCCGGTACATGCAAAAAATGAAACCCAACAATTTCATCCAGCTTTAATTTGCGGAGCAAAGGAATTTTGTTGAAAATAAATCCGCGAAAATTTTGTTCGGCATGCGCTTCAACAAATTCGTTGTTGGTGCTGTTTGAATAATAATCAAGGATGTTGAATTTTCGCAAATCAAAATTTGAAAAAATAGTTTGGTTGCCATTGAAATGTTGGGAATCCATAAAAAACATTTTTTTGTTCGATAAAAAATTTCCGTACACCACTTCGTATGAAAACGAACCGAGTAAACCCAAATTCATTTCATCGTTCACACCGGCTTTGAGCAAATCGTAACTCACATCACTGCTACTAATATCATCTCTCGCTTTTTTATAATTCAGAATAAAGGTTGGATATTTTGAACCGATGATAAATTTCTGGTTAGGGCGCGAAATATATTTTTGTTTGATGCGAAAACGCAGGTTAATGTTTCCGGAAAAAATTTGATTTTTCTCAAATGCCGGAGAATCATCAACAGGGTTGAGCGGGTTGTTCGATGTGTACTCCCGGTTTTCTTTGTCAACAAAAGTATAATCGGTATGATTCACTAACGGTGTGCGCTCGGCATATTCTCCCCCTATCTCATAATTAATTCCATTAATGATTTCGCCACGATAACTTATTTTTCCAAATGCATTTGAAAATATTTTCATATAATTTTTTTCTCCAAAAAGCGAATAACTGGTATTGATAAAAGCGCTGATGGGATTTTGATTGTTGTACTGCATCGAATTTTTTCCGCCTTCAACGGTAAAATAATTTTGCCGGTATTTATATTCAAATGCAACCGTGCTGCTCCAAGTTTTATTTTCCACGCCATATTTCACAAACGGAGTAATGCGAATGCGCTTAATTCTATCCTCATCAAAATTTTTAATGTATGATGCACGCATCCCCAGAGTAAATCCTTCAACCGTATTAAACTGAATGTTTTCGATAAGTGGCGAAAAATTAAATTCGCTTTTCTTATAACGCTGCCGGTACTCGTAACCGGTCAGTAAAATTTTTCCGGGTTTAATTTTGTTCGATTTACGATCCAACGAATCCAGGTATGGTTTCGATTCTTTAACGGCCTGTGCACTGTCCTTCCGATGATAATCAGTTTGTTCCTCCAGTGTAAGCGGAACCGGGCGAACACCAGCCCAGTACAAAGAATCTTTTTTATTTGAACCCTCCTGCACTTTCATCACTTCGCCCGCAGGTTTTTTTTCTGCTTTCGCAGGATGAAGATTATAATTTGAAAATACGCCTACATAATTTCCGTTTCCTTCAAAACCAAAAATCGCAAAATGAAAATCGAATCGGCTCGATGCAGCCATCCAAACCGAATTATCATCACCAACCGGAACAAACACCTGTTTAATTGCGAGCGTATCCACAAACATAAGCTGCGCGTCTTTGGTCAGCATCAAATCCAGCGAATGAATTCGCCATGTGCTATCCTGTATGTAAATAGTTCCGCGATACACCGGGTCGTTTTTTCTTTTCGGAATAACTGAAATTTTATTTACCGTAATATCATTTTCAATAAACGTTCCTTCCAAACGGAATTTATAATAGAACAATGCGTTGGAAGAAAGAGGTGAAACCACACCACGCGGTGCAATTCCGGTTTCCATAAGGTTCTCATAAAAATTAAATTGCATATCGCTTGCCTGGTTCCAGCTAAATGCACGGCTGTTACCACTCACCTTTGATGAAATCATTTCTTCGTGTACTTCATCAGGTTTTTTAAAATAATATTTCGAAACCGATTCGGACAGGTAAATAATTTTTGTGATGGTATCAAGAAATTGTTCCACCATTACTTCTTGCCCTAATATTTTTTTTGGCCATTTAAGCAACCGCTGTAATCCTTTTATGTACACATCGCTTGAAACTTCATCAACCTGCTCCAGGTAAAACTTTCTTTTTTCAATTGCTTTTCGTATGATGGCATAAGCCGGATCTTCACCTGCAGTAATAACCACTTCTTTAAGCGAATAGTTTTCACGCATTAGAACAACATCAAAAATTATTTCCTCAACATTTAAATTAATTTCTTTTACCAGTGTTTTATAACCGATGTATTTGAAAACAATTTCGTACTTGCCGGAGGCTGCTTCCAGCTTATAATTTCCATCTGCATTGGTAGTAGTACCGTTTGTTGTACCTTTGATAAACACATTTGCAAAAGCAAGAGGTGCGCCTTGTTCATCCGACACCCTTCCTCTTATAGTATTTGCCTTCGCAGGAAAGAAGAAGAGTATTGATAAAATAACCGGTATAAAGCAGGACTTAACGGTTGAAATATTCATTCACGCCAAAAATAATTTTGCAAATCAAACGAAATAAAATAAATTAGCTGCGATAAAAAAAATCAAACATGAAAAAACAATTACTAAGCGTATCCTTTGTTTTACTGACTTTAACATCACAGTCGCAAACTGTTTTGTTTTCCGAAAATTTTAACACCGGCAGTGGCGCTTTTATCCTTAACAC
>JBIOHJ010000115.1:0-10605 GCA_044448905.1 Bacteroidia bacterium
ATGTTTTTTCGTGAAGCGACAATATCCTGCGCAGTCATTCCTTTCTTATCAAGATAACCCATCTTGCGCATCCAGTCGTCATTAAAAATTTTAGCAAGATAACGGGTGCCATGGTCGTGAAAAATAAGAACAACCACATCTGATTTTTTCAGCTTATCTTTCATTTGCAAAAGACCGCACACTGCCGAGCCGGCAGAATATCCAACCCAGATTCCTTCCCTGCGAACAATTTCACGCGTCATAGTCGCAGCATCCTTGTCGGTTACTTTTTCAAAATGGTCAATCACGCTGAAATCATAATTCTTTGGGATAAAATCTTCACCTATACCTTCGGTTACATACGGATAAATTTCACTTTTATCAAGCTTACCTGTTTCATGAAATTTTTTCAATGCCGATCCGTAGGTATCCACTGCCCACACTTTGATATCAGGATTTTTTTCTTTCAGGAACATTGCAGTACCTGTAATAGTTCCGCCTGTGCCCGCACCAACCACGAGGTGGGTAATTTTTCCTTCTGTTTGTTTCCATATTTCAGGGCCGGTGGATTCATAATGCGCCTGGCGGTTTGATAAATTATCGTACTGGTTCGGGAAAAAGGAATTTGCAATTTCCTTATTCAGCCGCGCAGCAACAGCGTAGTATGAACGCGGGTCTTCGGGTTCCACATTGGTAGGGCAAACAATTACCTCAGCGCCAAAAGCGTGGAGTGCATCCATTTTTTCCTTCGACTGTTTATCTGTTGTGGTGAAAATACATTTATATCCTTTGATGATACCAACAATTGCCAGCCCCATTCCCGTATTTCCCGATGTACATTCAATAATAGTTCCGCCCGGTTTAAGCTTGCCTGCTCTTTCGGCATCTTCAACCATTTTTAAAGCCATACGATCTTTAATGGAATTGCCGGGGTTAAAAGTTTCTACCTTAGCAAGCACGGTAGCACTTACACCATCAGTCACTTTATTTAATTTTATCAATGGGGTATTGCCGATGGCTTGCAAAATATTCTGGTAATACATTACTTTTTTATTTGCCGCAAAAGTAAGAAAAGAGATCAGAGTCATTAGTTGTTTAATTTTGCCGTTGAAATGCTAGGAACGATTAAAAAGGAAAGAAGAATTTCAACTCGTCTTCAGCGATTGATTGAAACAGGCGAAAATGAAATGCTGGATTTTAAAAAAGAAATAACAGATGTGAATAAGATTGCGAAAACTATTGTTTCGTTTGCGAATCATAAAGGCGGAACCATACTGGTTGGTGTTAATGATGATAAAACATTGCATGGAGTTAATGCCGAAGAAGAAAAACATATGCTGAATCGCGCAGCTGAACTTTACTGTAACCCACAAATTGAAATCGAAATGTCAGAACATGCTGTTGGAAAAAAATCAATTCTTGAAGTGGTTATTCCATCCGGAACACAAAAGCCTTATTATGCAAAAGGTGAAGACGAAAAATGGGGGGCGACTATTCGTGTTAAAGACCAATCCATCCTGGCAAGCAAAGTTTTGATTGAAGTTTTAAAACGGGAAAATAGACAACAGCAAACCTTAATTAAATATTCTTCGAAGGAACAGGCTCTTCTCAATTATCTTGATAAAACTGAATCAATAACATTAAAAGAATTTTGCCGATTGCAGAATATTTCAAGACGCAGTGCACAGGTGATACTTGTTAACCTGGTAAGCATCGGGGTGCTTCGTTTGCATTCTGATGAGAAAGAGGATTTCTTTTCGCTGCGATAATATTACCACAGATTCACAGATTTTTGATATTAATATCTAATAATTAATCTGTGAATCTGTGGCTATCTAATTAAAATTTTTAATTCTATTCTTTAACTTATATAATAATTCATTCAAAATTGATTAAGCAGATTACAATAGGTTTTTCTCCATGCCCAAACGATGTGTTTATGTTTGGCGCTTTAGTTAATGGTTTGATTAATGCGGAAGGATTGCAATTTGAACCGGTTATTGAAGATGTGGAGTCGTTAAACCAAAAAGCATTGAATAATCAATTAGATGTTACCAAGCTTAGCGTGAATGCGTACGCGCACGTATCAAATAATTATTTGATTCTTGATTCGGGAAGCGCATTAGGAAAAAACTGCGGACCGATGCTTATTAGCAAAAAGAAAAGATCAATAGAAGAAGTGCCTCAATTGAAAATTGCAATCCCCGGAAAATATACAACTGCAAATTTATTGCTGAGCATTTTCTTTCCGGCTGCGCAGAATAAAATGGAAATGTTTTTTTCAGATATAGAAAATGCAGTACTAAGCGAATCGGTTGATGCCGGACTTATAATTCATGAGAACCGTTTTACTTACCAGCAAAAAGGATTGTTGAAAATTGCCGACATGGGTGAATTATGGGAACAGCAAACAGGTTGCCTGCTCCCATTAGGAAGCATTGCTGTAAAAAGAAATATCGAATTGGCGGCTGCAAAAAAAATTAATCGCCTGGTAAATAAAAGTATTCAATTTGCATTTGATAATCCCGAAAAAATTATGCCGTATGTGCGCAAACATGCACAGGAGATGAGTGAGCCGGTAATGAAGCAGCACATTAATTTATATGTGAATGAATTTTCTTTAGCTTTGGGCGATAGCGGAAAAAAAGCCATTGAATTATTGCTTTACAAAGGAAAGGAAGCAGGGTTGCTTCCTGAAATCCAAAATCAAATTTTTATTTCCTGACTTGTTCAATTCGAAATTTACAGTCCTTAACCCTCTATGATTATTGTAACCGGAGCTGCCGGGTTCATTGGAAGTTGTTTAGTCCGGAAACTGAATGATGAGGGATATGTTGATTTAATCCTGATTGACGATTTTAGTAATCAGGAGAAAAATAAAAATCTCACAAACAAAACATTTTCAAAAAAAAATGACCGCAATGATTTTTTAACGTGGTTAAAATCCAATCATGCATCTGTTAATTTTATTTTTCATATCGGTGCGCGAACGGATACGGCTGAGTTTGATAAAGAAGTTTTTAATCGCCTTAACTTAGAATATTCAAAAAATATATGGACATTATGCGTTGAATTTCAGATTCCGTTATTGTATGCATCATCCGCAGCAACATATGGGTCCGGTGAGTTTGGTTATAATGATGATCATGCACTGATTGGAAAATTAAAACCCCTCAATCCTTATGGGGAATCAAAAAACGAATTTGATAAATGGATATTACAGCAAAAAAATTTTCCGCCATTCTGGACGGGGCTAAAATTTTTTAATGTGTATGGGCCAAACGAATATCATAAAGGAAGGATGGCTTCTGTAATTTTTCATGCGTTCAACCAGGTAAAATCTGCAGGAAAAGTAAAATTATTCCGTTCACATCGGTCGGATTATAAAGACGGGTTGCAGCTTCGCGATTTTATTTATGTGAAAGATGTTGTGGAAGTGTGTTATTACTTTTTTCAGCATCAGAAAAATTCTTCAATTTATAATCTTGGCACCGGCAAAGCCCGTTCATTCTACGACCTTGCTACTGCTGTTTTTAATTCAATGAATAAAACGGTTAACATCGAATTTATTGACATGCCTTTGGATTCGCGACAAATACCAATACTTCACCGAAGCTAAAATGGAAAAGTTGAAGCAGGCAGGGTATTCGAATTCTTTTTTTTCGCTCGAAGAAGGAATTTCTGATTATGTAAATAATTACCTTTCGTCCGGAAATTATTTTTGAGAAATGATTAAAAAACTTTTTGAATTCAAGTTAATCCGCTACGGTGTTTCAGCATCAGCCGGAACTTTTGTGGATGTAGCGATGTATTTTATTGCCTTCAATTATATTTTTCAGAAATCCGATATTCATATTTTTGATTTCCTTGTGGTTTCAGCGCCTTCGGCAGCGTTGGGAATCTCATACACTTGCGGGTTATTCACCAATTTCATTATTACAAAATATTATGTTTTTACCGAATCGGACCTTCGCGGCCATCATCAATTGATGCGCTATATCTTAATTGCAATTTTAGTTTTGATTCTGAACTATGGTTTGATGACCTTCCTGATAAAAGGCCTTAACTGGTACCCGACCCCTTCGCGAGCGTTTTCAGCAATTACAATCGGGTTCGTAAGTTTTATTTTTCATAAAACTTTTTCCTTCAGGGTGAATAAAGGGGAATAAATTTAAGCTGGAAAATTTAAATAGTTTCTTTCAGCTCAACAAGAAAAGTTCTCACCCGCATCAGCGATTCATGCAACTCAACGTCCTTATTAAGAGTCTGCTTATCGCCTTTTAATTTATTCTTGGCGCCTTCAAGAGTATAGCCTCTTTCCTTTACCAGGTAAAAAATCTTTTTTAGATTTTCCACATCCTCCTTTGTAAATAAACGGTTCCCTTTTTTGTTTCGTGCAGGTTTAAGGATATCAAATTCTTTTTCCCAAAACCGGATCAATGATTCATTAACGTTAAAAAGCTTTGCAACTTCTCCGATAGAAAAGTATAGTTTCAGGTCTTCAGTTTCTTTGTATGGCATGGCAGTTACAGTTTATATTTTAATCAAACGACTGGTTGAATTGTGACGATATGACTAACATTTTTTCATATTCTTCAGGAGTCAGGTCATTGTAAAAGAAATTAACAGGGTTTATTTTACTCTTGTTTTTTATGACTTCGTAGTGCAGATGCGGACCTGTGCTGCTACCGGTGTTGCCAACAAAGCCTATTACATCGCCCCGGTTTACCCGTTGTCCCTGTCTTACATTAATTTTTTTCATGTGTCCATACAACGTTTCATAACCATATCCGTGATTAATAATTACGTTATGCCCGTATCCGCGTCCGAAAAGCTCAACCTTTTCAACTATTCCATTGCCGGTTGCATAAATTTCAGTCCCGGTTGAGGCTGTAAAATCAAGCCCGGTATGTAAAATGGATGTTTTATAAATTGGATGAATGCGATAACCGAATCCTGAAGCAATACGCGTCAGGTCTTTATTGCTGATGGGCTGAATTGCGGGAATTGAAGCCAGCATTTGATTTTTATTTTTTGCCAGCGCAAAAATCTCATCATACGATTTAGACTGGATATACAATTGCTTTGCAAGCTTATCAATGCTTTTTGCGGTCTCAATCATCAGCGCTGAATTGTCATATCCTTCCAGGTCACGGTATTTATTTATTCCGCCATAACCGGCTTTGCGAATACTTTCCGGAATCGGATCAGCTTCGAATATCACACGGTAAATATTATCATCATTGGTTTCAAGGTCATTGAGAACAGCCTCGGCCTGTACGACACGCTGGTGTAAGAGTTCAAACTGAAGAGTAAGTTCATTAATTTCTCTTCTTAATTGTTTTTCTTTCGGAGAATCAACGTAAGAATAAGCTATTAAAATAATTATTGCACCGAATACAAGCGCAGTTGCCAGCCATCCGGTAATCCTGAATAATTTTTTACCGATGGAAACAACCACCTTTTCATACTTAAGTGAATGGGTGTTGAAGTAATATTTTGCTTTTGCCATTTCTTAATGTGCGGGAAATGATAATTTTACAACCTTTCCGAACAAAAATAGATAAAAAATATTTTATTCATTTCAAGGTGGACTAAATATATTAACAATGACATCTTCAGAAACCGGATTTTACAACTTTATAATTATACAAAAATCCGGTTCGCGAAGACAAATAAAGTAAAAATGAAATCTGAGCAAATCCGAAATACATTTCTTGATTTTTTTAAACGTAAAGGACATGAAATTGTTCCTTCAGCGCCAATGGTCATTAAAAATGATCCTACACTGATGTTTACCAATGCGGGAATGAACCAGTTTAAAGATTTTTTTCTTGGAAATGCCGTCCCGAAATACAAACGCGTTGCTGATACTCAAAAATGTTTGCGCGTTTCAGGAAAACACAACGATTTGGAAGAGGTGGGTGTTGATACCTATCACCACACCATGTTCGAAATGCTTGGCAACTGGTCGTTTGGTGACTATTTTAAAAAGGAAGCAATTGAGTGGGCGTGGGAGTTACTGACTGATGTATATAAAATTTCGAAAGACCGTTTATATGTTACCGTCTTTGAAGGTGATGAAAAAGAAAAACTTCAGTTTGATAAGGAATCCTTTGATTGCTGGAAAAAAGTTATTAAGGAAGAAAGAATTCTTCCCGGAAATAAAAAAGATAATTTCTGGGAAATGGGTGATACCGGCCCTTGCGGACCCTGTTCTGAAATCCATGTTGATCTGAGAGATGATACACAAAGACAAATGATTGAAGGGAAAAATCTGGTGAATGCAGGCGATCCACTTGTCATTGAAATCTGGAACAATGTATTTATGGAGTTTAATCGCAAAGCGGATGGTTCGCTGGAACAACTTCCGGCAAAGCATGTTGACACAGGTATGGGCTTCGAACGTTTATGCATGGTGTTGCAAAACAAAAAATCGAATTATGATACGGATGTTTTTCAACCATTAATTCAATTTATTTCTGATCACTGTGCAATACAATACATACAGTACGGAGTGATGGAAAAAACTGACATAGCCATGCGTGTCATATCAGATCACATTCGTGCAATTTCTTTTGCAATTGCTGACGGACAGTTGCCGTCAAATAATAAAGCTGGTTATGTTATCAGAAGAATTTTGAGACGGGCTGTTCGATATGGATTTACATTTTTGAATTTTAAAGAACCGCTCATCTATAAATTAGTTGCATTGCTTGCGGAACAATTTAAAGATGTATTTCCAGAATTGTATTCGCAAAAAGATTTTATTCAGAAAGTAATTCATGAGGAGGAGATTTCTTTTTTGAGAACATTGGAAACAGGAATAAAGAGATTTCAATCCTATATTACCATAAAGTTTAATTTGGAGGTATCTCAACTTGGAACTCAAACGAAAATTTTGTCTGGAGATTTTGCTTTTGAACTTTATGATACGTTTGGATTCCCGATTGATTTAACTCAGTTAATGGCGCATGAAATTGGTTGGAATGTTGATTTGAATGGTTTCAACAAATGTCTGGAACAACAGCAAGAACGTTCACGCGCTGCAGCAGTTGTTGATATTGAAGATTGGATAGTTTCAAAAGAAGAAGAGCCAACTGAATTTATCGGTTATGATGAATTAGAATGTAAATCAGAAATCATCAAATACAGAAAAGTTAAAACAAAGGGAAAAGAACAATTTCAGATAGTTTTAAATAAAACCCCTTTTTATGCAGAGAGTGGAGGACAAGTTGGTGACACAGGAATTTTATCCAACGAAAAAGAAAAAGTTGAAATTACAGACACACAAAAAGAAAATAACCTCATCATTCATTTTGCAAACAAATTGCCCGCTGATTTAAATGCAAAATTCACAGCAACAGTTGATCGTGCACGCAGAAAAGAAATTACTTCAAATCACAGTGCAACTCATTTAATGCATTCTGCATTGAGAAGTGTTCTTGGAAAACACGTAACACAGAAAGGTTCTTTAGTGAATGAGAATGTAACACGTTTTGATTTTTCTCATTTTGCAAAAGTTACGGATGAAGAACTTGGGAAAATTGAAAATATGGTGAATGAAAAAATTCAGGAAAATATTTATTTAGATGAGAAAAGAAATGTTCCGATTAGGCAGGCACAGGAAATAGGAGCCACTGCTTTGTTCGGAGAAAAGTATGGAGAGTTTGTGCGTGTGATTACGTTCGACCCGAAATATTCTATGGAGCTTTGTGGAGGAACACATGTGAAATCAACAGGAGAGATAGAGAAATTCAAAATTATTTCCGAGAGTTCAATTGCTGCCGGTGTCCGGAGAGTGGAGGCGATTACGGGTGATTTGGTTGACAGATACAATGCGGAACAAAACAAAAAACTTGCTGCCGCAGAAAATGCTTTGAAGGAAAAAGTTGAGGCCCTGAAAAATAAAGCCGCGAATCTTTATGCAAAGATTTCCGGAAGTGGAAACTTTGTTGAATTAATTTTAAGAGAAGTTAACTCGAATGATCCGCTGCAAGACCAGGAAGAAGCACTGAAGAAGCTGATTGAGAAATTGACGAAAGAGATTGCCCAGGTGATCAAAAGTGATTTGCTGAAAAAAGTGAAGGATATGAATGGAATAAATTTCCTTGCTGAAAAAATAGATTTGCCTTCAGCTGATGCAATTAAAAATCTTTCTTTCGACTTAAAAAAGGAGCTGGAGAATTTATTTTTATTGCTTGCTGCCGATATAGATGGCAAGGCACATCTCTCATTAACCATTTCTGAAAATCTTGTCAGCGAAAAAAAGTTGGATGCTGTAAAAATCATCAAAGAGCTTTCAAAAGAAATTCAGGGCGGGGGAGGGGGACAAAATTTTTATGCAACTGCCGGAGGAAAAAGTATTGAAGGAATTAAAAATGCAATTGAAAAAGCAAGAAGCCTGTTAGTGGAACAGGCTTCTTATTCAACAGGTTTAGGTTTCATTTAAAATGATGCGGGTGCAGGATTTTCCAAAACAGCGCGATCAACATATTTGGCAACATTAAGTTTTTCTTCGGTCTTTTTTCTGATTTGAATCAGCATTTGCGGAATACCATTATTAAAGTCAATAAGTTTTTTCGAATTCCATTCATTGGTATACGTGGTAACTACATACGGAGCATCAAGTGTGTTAAACGATACTTGCTGAATCTGGAAAAAATGTGCCGATTCAAATAAATTTTTGATGTACGAAACGGTTGCTTCATCAGTTTTATACATAATTCGTCCAATGAAAGAAACATTTTTTCGTCCTGCAAAAACAACTGAACCATCAGAGAATAGCATAACAGTATAATCCGGTTGTTCAGTTCCGATGCAATTATGTTCAATGCTCACCATGATAGATGGTGGAATAGGCGGAGCAATCATTTTTTGATTCTGTGATTTACCGGATGAAGCAGGTTGTACCTGTTCAAATTTTTCACAGCCTGCAAGCATTAAGAAAGAAGTAATTAATAAAAAGAAATTATAAATTCCTTTTTTGGCTGATTGTGTTTTTCTGATTAGAGTTTTCATGTTATTTGTTTTTAGATTGTTTGAATTATTAGTGAGATAAATATACGCTGCACAAAAAACTTTTGTATGTGCAAATGAGCAACCGGTTAGATTTTGTGAGCGTTCAGTTATAATTGACAGGGAATGGGTCAATAAAAAACCGGAGCAACTGAATGATCCGGTTTTAGTGTTGTGAATATTTTCTTATTAATTACATAGCCAGGTTATTGGAAGCACCGGGCAATTTTAAATGAACATATCGCTGAATCTCGAGAACTTCTTCAACTGCAGACCGTATCCGGATTAATGATTCAGGATTCGAATTATCATCAGCAAGTGTTTTTAATCTTGCATCTCTATACATCCTGAACGAAGTTAACACATAAGGCGCATCGGGATGCAGGACCAGATGACTCTGAATTGCATAAAATCCATCTTCTTTAAAAATCTCTTCCAATATTATAAGAGTTGATTTCGGCACTTCAAAATACCTTTTACCCATTACCGTAACATTTCTGCGTCCCTCAAAAATTATCATTCCGTTTGATTGAACGGTTACCTTGTAATCAGGCAAATGGCTTCGTAATGCCTGGTGATCAATTTCAATAAGAGTAAAGGGTACTTCGGGCTGATTACTTAGCCTGAGATTGGAATGAGATGCCTCATTTGAAACCGGCATTGGTTCTTCTGTTTTCTGACAACTTACCAGGATAAATAATGGAAGCATTGCTGCTATGAGTAATGAAATTCCATTTTTTGCTGTTCTGTTTTTTGATTTTAGAGTTTTCATATCTTTTTGTTTTTTATGGGTTAAGAATATTTATGTTTTGTTAATAATACAATATCATTTAAGGAATCGTTAGCTGTAATGAGCAATCGGTGCAATTATTTTAGTAAACTGAAATAAATACCCTGCAAACAGTAAAAGAAAAAACCGGAGCATTTTATTACCCCGGTTTTATCACACCACTTGTTTTTGCTGAACAAGATTATTATTGCCAGATTGGAAAATCGTTTTTAACTACATACTGATCTATTTGAAGAACCCATTCAACAGTCTTACGAAGATTAACCAGCTTACCGGGCTCCCTGTTATCATCAACCAGGGTTTTCACTCTTGAAGTTTTGGATTCCGCAAGTGAAGTTAATGTCCGCGGAACATCAGGATTAATTTGACGATCTGAACGAATCGAGTAAAACTCCATTTGTTTAAATACAGACAATACTTCTTTTAATTTCGACTGATCAACACTGAAACTAACCTTACCGAGTGTTCCCACATTTTTTCTTCCGGCAAATAATACTGTGCCATCAGAGTAAACTGTTACGCTGTAATCAGGTAAAAAACTACGCATAGCCTGGTGATCAATAGTTATCATCACAAATGGACGTGCAATTGGAGGTGGCGGACCAATTTGTCGTAAATCAGCGCCTGCAACAGCAGAAGTTCCCGTTAATGGTTGCGGTGATTCTTCCTTGCTGCAACCTGCCATGACAATAATAAATAACGAGAGGAATATTGCAATTCCTGTTTTCTGAAATTTAGATTTTAGAGTTTTCATTGTTTGAATTTTTTAAAGGTTAAATTATTTATGAGTTATGAATGCATTAAAAATAAACCTTCAG
>JBIOHJ010000116.1:0-10503 GCA_044448905.1 Bacteroidia bacterium
ATCAATGCAAAATTCAAACAGCTAAACCAGGAAAGAGAAAACGCTTTTATTTTTTACTTTAAGGAAAAAAAAGTGGAAAAACAGATAAATTTTTCTGAGGGGGAAAACGTTATTCCTTACAACGGTTTTTCCTTTTACAAAATAGAATACAAAGGCGAATTTCCTGAACCATTAATAAAGGCATACCGCGAAATGAACGAATTAAATGATGAAGCTCCCAGGGATAAATTTAAAAAGGAACGTAAGGAAACCCCGGGTGCGTTGTAAGAAAATAAAAGTATCAGATGCTTTATTATTTTTTTATAATAATTTAAGACATTCAACTAAGTCTAACTACACTGAGCGTAGCTTATGAACCAAAAGAAAATTATTTAGACAGAAGTTTCTTTGCTCAAACGATGTTCAAAGCCATCGTCATGTTTTTTTTTACCCCGTTTTTTTATCAGCGGCTTTTGCAAGAGGTTTTTATTATTATTCGGGTCGAGCTTTTCCGCTCTCTTACTGACTTGTTCTTTTTTTTGGATAACGGTTTTATTTGTTTGCATGATCATATTTTTTATTACTGAAATCAGAGGGCAAATGAATATTCAGAAAAATTGTTCTTATAAAGATTTGAGATATTCCACTAAATCATTTTTCTCTGCTTCGGTTAAAGCGAGTTTTTTGAAATCGTTGTAATGATTTACCACATCCAGTAATGTTGCGAATCTTCCATCGTGATAAAAACCGCCTTTCATGTGCGTCCATAATCCTTTTAACCCTTGTGTAACATAGGTTTTATCGGGCGAGCGGTTTGCCTGGAAATCATCAATTCCTATATCCGATGGCTTGTGTGTATTCCATCCGGGTTCTGTAAAGAGAGGCGGAACATGACAACTTGCACATTTTGCTTTATCGTTGAATACGAGCATGCCTCGCTGCGCTGCTGCTTTATTATAAATGCTGTCCGGTGCTTTAGGTATCGGGATTGCTAATTGGTAAAACTGTAGTGCTGCAAGCTTACCTGTTACCATATCGGGAGTACTACGTTTGTTCCCGAAACCGGCTTTGGCTGCAACGGGATATTTTTTTGCATCATTTAAACGTTCATCATAAAAAGTTCCATTCCCTGCCAACTCAAGATTTGCAACGTAAGCATTCCAATACGTAACGTCACCCCACCCGCCTGTCCATGTGTGAAGTGTATGCCCCGCATGCCCGAATGCTTCGGGTATTAAAGTGGCCGCTGATTTTCCATCAGGACGCATGGCTTTTCCATCTAAATTTAAAAGCGCATCAAATTTTCCGGGACCCCAGCTTGCTAAAACTTTTTTGAGTGTTGCTATATCCACACCCAAAGCATCGGTGAGTGGTTTTAAATTGGGAGCCATGGATACAATCGCTCCGACATTTAAATCGCGGTTTGCCCAACCGTCAAGGCGATGGCCGATGCCGGGCAAAAATGCATCATCAACTGTTGAATGACATGATGCACATGTTAGCCCGATAGCTTTTAGATTTTTTTTATCATCAAAAGTTCCTTTTACACCCACCACTGCGTTGAGTTGTAAAAGTGTGAGTGTAACTGCCGGGTCGTCTAAATTTACTTTTCCTGCTTTAATTCCGGCTGCAACATCGGCAGGAATGACATCCATGTCAACTTTTAATCCTGCTGCAAGTGCAGCTTTGGGAGATAGTCCCGGACCAACACCACCGTTTTTTTCACCGGCAATAGCTTTGTTTAACTGAAGTGCATCTGTCCAATAGGTTTCGTCACCGAAGGTTTCAAAACGAAATGTTTGCCTGCCTTCTTCAAGCATTTGCCTGGCGTTTGCTGAAACAGGGTCGTCACCTTCTTTAATGGTGGTTGATTCTCTACCGTTTGTAGATTGTGTGCATTGGGTTAAGTCCATTGCTACAATAAAAAAACCAATAGCTAATGTTACGAATAAGAGAGGTTGCTTTTTCATTTGTTTAGAATTTAATTGTTGTTATGAAATAGTTTTTTTGCTAAGCGCTGGAATAAATAATTCCTTATTGTCTTTATCATCACTTATTTTCTTTTGCGCAATTTGTATAACAGGCCAACCAGCAAAACTGCAATTGCCAATCCTGCCCACTATGTTATGGTCATATCAGTTTATTGTAATTATTCTGCAAGGTTTTATTTTTAGTCATTTGAGGTGCGGAAACTATTCGTTTAAACACGTATATTCATCAGGTTATCGAAGAGTCCAAATACTTTGAGCAGCCAAATGATAACAACAATTACAACAACCACGTTTAGAATTTTTTTGATCTTGTTATCCATAGGGATGTACGTGTTGACAAGCCAAAGAAGAACGCCAACAACAATCAGTATAATGAAAACATTTAGTATAGGCATAACAATGATTTTAGAAGGATGCAGGCAAAGGTGAGTGACTTTATTTTCTTCAGCGTTACATAATTTCAGAAAAAAGTTACATAATTTACTGATTCAGTGAATTCAAAATGTAATCTTTTTATTATGGACAATTATTATTTTGTTTCCCTATTCCTGCAATCCGAAGTAAATTAACAGCACAGGTAATGTAACAGTAATGAACACAATGATTTTTCCAAAATCAATTTTACTCGTGGTTACTAAATTATCCGGGCACAGGCTGCATGATTCTATATTTACCACTTTACTATCCTTTGAATAAGCAACAGCTAACTGCACATACTTGCCTGTCGATTTTTTGCCATTCACCGGCTTTGTATTGAAGTAGATAGTCCTGCGGTCAGTTACCCGGTACACATAAATAAATACATCGCTGGTATCGGTAACCGCTTTCAAATCGTATGGCTCAATTCCCAATATTTCCTCTACTTGAGTTCTTGGCATTCCCAACTCTAACGTCATTACTTGTTTAAGCGTGGTATATTTAGGCGACTGTACAATGCACGATGTTAAAAGCAGCAGAATACATGCAACTTTTAAACCCGGATTGTTCATATGCCTGTCGGAATATTAAAAAAATGTGCCATGAAAATTACTATACCCGGTACGCAATTTTTCATTCGGTAAATGTGTGCATCTTAAGCTTCACGGGTATTATATAACTTTAGAAATAAGTTACATAATTCACACATTATTTACAGCAATCAACCCGGCATCCTTAAATCTTCCTGTATTCCTAATTGTTTCATAAAGCGGAAGTGAGAAAGCAGTGCCGCAGTCATGGAGGGATAATCATTGTGCCGGATTGAAAATTTCTGACAGGCATCTTTTACTATTTTGTGAATGGCAGGGTAATGCACATGACTTATTTTTGGAAAAAGATGATGCTCGATCTGGAAATTCAGCCCGCCTGTAAACCATGAGATGATTTTATTGTTGGTAGCAAAATCAGCCGTGGTCTGAACCTGGTGAACAGCCCATTCATCTTCAATATGAAAGGAATCGTGATGAGCATTCACAAAATGTGTGGCTTCAACCACGTGAGCCAACTGAAAAACCAATGCGAGCGTCAATCCTAACGTTACATGCATAAGGGTAAAGCCAATTATAAAAGGCATAAACCCAACCATGTAGACAGGTAAAGCAATGTAAAAGAAAAAATACAAAAATTTACTTATCCAAAAAAGAAAATGCTCCCGGGTTTCCATTTTCCGCAACTGTGTGACCTGAATTTTTTTCCGGAAGTATTTTGAAAAATCAGTAATGAATGTCCAGACCAGGGACGTTAATCCATAAAGAGGAACACAATATATGTATTGATAGCGGTGCACTTTTAAATACTTTTGAGAAGGGCACATCCTTAATAGAGGAGGTTTTATAATATCGTCATCCACTCCATCTACATTCGTGTATGTGTGGTGGATTATATTATGCTTTTGTTTCCAAAACCAGGCATTCACTCCCATCATATTGGCCGTTAAGCCCATTATGTTGTTGAGCCATTTTTTTTCGGAGTAGCTGCCGTGATTTGCATCATGCATCACATTGAATCCTATTGTTGCCAGAACTAAGCCAAACACACAGCATAACACTGCAGCAATAAGCGGGTTCAGATTAATAGTAAGGAGAACGAGGTAGGTTGCAACTGCCGCTGTGAGGAGAATTAAGGATTTAAAATAGAGTTTATTGTTGCCCGTTTTTTTCAGGTTACGTCCTTTGAAGTATTCTTCTACCCGTACATTAATAGAATTGAAGAAAACTTTTTTCTGATTGGCAAAGATTACTTTAGGCATTTTACTTTTTTTAAGAAAGTAAAATTAAAAAGGTACGTGCTGAAAAACTTTACATAATTCCGGAAAAAAGTTACATAATTTACTGATTTGAAAAAACTTCGAAACAGTAAAACACTTACAAATTTTGCGTGGAGTAAAACCGGTTAAAGGGCTGAAATAATTGCCGCCATTTCTTCCCTCGTTTTGCCAAGCTTAACCCGGATGTGGTTTAACATTTCATCTTTTTTATTTTCTTCGTATTGCAAATCGGCATAGGTTAAGGTTGAGAATTTTGCTTTGAGCTTGCTTTTTTGCTCGTTCCAGTTTGCTATAGCGGGAGCCCGGGTGGTGGTTGAATTTGTCATTTTACCTGAATTTAATTTCCGCTTCATGCAGAACAAGTTTAACTAATTATTGAGATGCAAAAGTGAACACCCAATACAAGATAAGCATTACACAATTACAAAAAAGAATTATATCATTCACACATTATAAAAGAAGGAATTACATCCTCTCCATATACCAGTTCAATTCCTTTTCCATTTTTCTGTAACGGAAAATGGTGGTGATGATTTTTTGTAAGCGCACGAACGCGGTTTCGCTTTTTACTACGTAATCAAAAGCCCTGTGATGCATGCAGTTTATTGCCACATCAATTTTATCCTGGGAAGATAGCATCACAACAGGAATATCCGGGTTGAAAGCTTTTATTTTATCCAATGTATCTATTCCGTTGATTGCTGTTTTATCGATACCGTCAAGATTATAATCTAAAATGATTACGTCAGGGTTGTGCGATAAATTCTCAATGCAAAGTTCGCCTGTTGCAAAAGTTTCAATAGCAAAATCTGCCTTTTGCAGGAATTCAATTTCCAATGATTTTAAAAACAATGCATCGTCATCTACAAGGAAAAGTTTTATTTTTTCGTTCTTCATGATTTAGTATTTTTAATCATTTTTAGTTCTTCCTTTAATTCGCTGCAAGCCTGCTCGCATACGTCACCTATTTGTAAAACCAGGTAAGGTATTCCATCCGTTTGCTGCTGTGAGCTTGCATAATCCTGAACTCTTTTTGCCATGTTTTCAAAATCAATGCTGATGCCCATTATCGCAAACGAAGGAATTATTTTATGCACTGCCGAATACAGCGAGTTCCAGTCTTTATCATGCAGCCCCTGTTTCATTGCTTTGATTAACGGTGGAGTTTGTTCCAGGTAAAGTGAAATCATTTCCGTCATCAGTTTCGGATCTGACTTTGTGCGGTGGATTAAATAATCCAGGTCAATGCACTTTGATTTTTTAATAACGCTGGTTTGTTTATTTATTTCAGCAGAGATTGGTTTCTTAACCAGCCCTATTATTTTACTATACAATAACCGTTCGTCAACTGGCTTTGCTATATAATCATTCATTCCAACCGACTTACATTTTGCCAGGTCTGCTGTTGTAACATCAGCAGTTAAGGCAATGATGGGAATTTTAGAATTCAATTTATTGCGAATGTATTCTGCGGCTTCAAAACCGTTCATCTCGGGCATCTGCAGGTCCATCAAAATAATATCGTACGATTTGGTTTGCAATTTTTCAATGGCTATTTTTCCATTGCCGACAATATCGCGTTCAAACCCGAAATCATCCAACAGCGTTTTCATCAGCAGCTGGTTGAGCGCAATGTCTTCCACCACCAATACTTTTATATTTTTAATTTCAGCATCTAATTCGAGCATTTCTGTTTCCAGCGCTGCTTCTGCATGTGTCTTTTTAAAATCCAATATGAAACTGAATACAGAACCTTCATTAATATTACTTTTAACATGAATGCTTCCACCCTGCGGCTCCACCAATTGTTTTACAATAGCAAGCCCTAAACCGGTTCCGCCATATAACCGCGAAGTTCCGCTGCTTGCCTGCTGAAAGTTTTCAAAAATCTTTTCTAATTTAGTTTCTGCTATTCCGATTCCTGTATCTGTTACCGCAAATTCGATAGTTGCCTTTTCATTATCTTCATGGAGCAAACGAACACTTACAGTAATTTTTCCTTTTGCTGTAAATTTTACTGCGTTGCTCACCAGGTTTAAAATAATCTGGTGCAGGCGTACAGGGTCTCCAACCAGAACTTCAGGAATTTTACTGTCGTATTCTTTTACCAGCTTTAAATTCTTCTCCTGGATTTTTGTTTCAAATAAATGCAGCATTGCTGAGATGGAAAGCCCGAGCTTAAAAGGTATTTGCTCGAACGACATTTTTCCCGCATCTACTTTTGCCAGATCAAGGATGTCGTTAATGAGTACAATGAGTGCGTCACCGCTCAATTTAATAGCTGTTAAATATTCTTTTTGTTTTCCTGACAAATCTGTTTTCAGCATCACCTTTGTAAACCCGATAATGGCATTCATGGGTGTGCGTATTTCGTGGCTCATGTTCGAAAGAAATTGTTGTTTCGCTTTCACTGCATCTTCTGCAATGCGTGTTGCACTTTCGGCTTTTATTTTTGCGACTTCAGCAATTCCTGTTGCCAATTCCGCAAACACCTTTGCCTCCATCATTTCCTTTTCAATTCTTTTCAACTCTGTAATATCTCTTGCCACTACTACTGCGCCCATTACTTTACCATTGTCATCTTTATATACCGAAGCGTTTATTAATACATCAGTAAGCACCCCGTCAATGATGGTTAACGGGTAATTCATTACAAACCCCATTGCGAATACTTCCTTATATACATCGCGTGCTTTTTCCTTTTCAATAAAGTACGCTTCAAAGCCGGTGCCTATTAATTTTTTGCGCGTTTTGTCCGTTGCCTTTACCATTGCCTCGTTTACATCCGTAATATTGCCGTTCACATCTATGGTAACTAACGGATCGAGGGTAGCTTCTATCAAGCTGCGGGCATAGTTGGCAACTCTCAGCTCTGCCAGCCGTTTTTCCTTTTCATCGTTTTGAAAAACAAGTTCTATATTGGCTATCACTAACTCTGCTGCGCGTTTTTCTTTTTCTTTATTTTGAAAAGCAAGCTCTTTGTTGGCAATTACTAATTCTGCCGCCCGTTTTTCTTTTTCTTTATTTTGAAAGATAAGCTCTTTGTTGGCAATGATTAATTCTGCCGCCCGTTTCCCTTTTTCTTTATTTTGGAAAGCAAGTTCTTTGGTAGCAATGCTTAACTCATCCGATTTTTTTATTTTAGCCATAGCCTGTTGCAATATTTTATTTTAATAGTGACTTTGTAAAAGTTGCTTCTTTTTTATTTATGCCATTTGTCCCGATAGCTATCGGGATTCCGATTTCTTCAATCGGCATTCGTCTTTTATCTTTCAATTGTTTAAAATGGGAGGGCGAAAGCCCTGTAACTTTTTTAAACTGGTTGGATAAATGAGCAACGCTGCTGTAGTTCATGTTCCATGCAATTTCGGTCATATTCAGTTCACCATAAATAATCAATTCTTTTATCCGTTCAATTTTATGAGAGATGATGAATTGCTCGATGGTAGTTCCCTGTACCTCTGAAAATAAATTTGCCAGGTAAGTATAATCGTGATTTAATTTTTCACTTAAGAAATCAGAGAAGTTTACTTTGATTGTTGCTTCGGTGTGATGAACCATTTCAACAATTACATTTTTTATTTGCTCAATCAATACAGCTTTCCTGTCGTCCATTAATTCAAATCCTGCATCGAGCAAAGCAGTTTTCAATTGCTCCCGCTGTTCCGGGGAAATGTCTTCCATTATTTCGACTTCACCCAAATCAACAATAATAAAATGCAGCCCGAGTTTTTTCAACTCTTCTTTTACCGCTATTTTACAGCGGTTGCTCACCATGTATTTTATGTGTAATTTCAAATTACTTCTCTTTGATTGAATAGAATCGCATAAAGGTGCGCACCTTTAAACGCTAAAGTGTTACACAATCCTTGAAATAAGTTACATAATTCACACATCCGTCAGCGGACGGACAGGTTTGAAAAAACTCCGGAGCAGCAAAACACTCACAAATTCTCAAGGGCACTGAGCCGTTTGTGCTTCATCTTTTTAAAGAATGACGGGGTTAAGCCGGTAACTTTTTTAAACTGGTTTGACAGATGTGCTACGCTGCTGTAATGAAGCTTCCATGCAATTTCGGAAAGGGTAAGCTCATTATACACGAGCAGCTCTTTTACCCGCTCTATTTTGTGCGAAATGATGAAGTGCTCAATGGTAATGCCTTTTACTTCTGAAAAAAGATTGGAAAGATATGTGTAATCGTGATCTAATTTTTTGCTCAGGTAATCAGAAAAATTTGTTTTGGGCAGTTCATCGGTATAATGAACCATCTCAACAATTACATTTTTTACTTTTTCGATCAGCATTGCCTTCTTGTCGTCCATCAGTTCAAGCCCTGATTTGAGCAAAGCAGCTTTCAAAGCATTAAACTTTTTACCTGGAATCTGTTCTTTAATTTCTACTTCGCCTAATTCAACAATGGTATGATGCAGTCCCATGTTATCCAACTCCGCCTTAACTATCATCTTGCAGCGGATGCTTACCATGTTTTTTATAAAGAGCCTCATTCCTGATTTATAGGTTCGAATTTATGATTTAGTCAGCATATCGCGCAAAAATTTGGAAACTGCCCTTGTACAGATATGGCTGTATTAGTATAGCCTGGAGCCAGCGCTTGTCAGAATATCCGTAAGGCAAATATATTAATTTCGTCCGGATATCTTCAAGAACTGTCAGGCCGATTTTAATTTGAAAATGAAGAAGTTTTCTTAGAAAATAAAGGCAGCAGTGTTACACGAAACTTGTAGCAGCCTGATTTTTTTTCATAACAGCCCCTGTCAGTTTCCATTGTTGGAAAATTGCTGCTTTGCTTCATTTTTATTTTTGAAAATACGCTTCACAAAACTTTCTCCTGTTGATTTAATAGTATCGGAATGTTTTGAAACAACATTTGCGATTGCAAATTGTAAAAACGTACCTATTAATCTTTTTACCGGGTTGTGCGAGGCACCGAATAAAACTTTTTTTGAGAGGTAACCGGTTGTTAATCCAATAGCATTGCTTACCATATTGTTTTTAATTTCGGGCGATGAAGCTACTTCGCGGAAAGTACTTTTGATAAGGTTTATGGGTTTTAAACTTTCATATGTAATATTAAACTGCTCTCTGAGTATTTTTAGCTGGTGCGCCTGCTTATCCTGTAACAAGCTGATTGTTTCGTTCAAAGCATCGGTTTGATTTTTATGTGTCATGCAGCTTTTTGTTTTAGCAATTGTGTGATGATGGCGTTGCTGATGGGGTATTTAATCCACCGATGACGGAATGTGTGAAGAAGTATTGCAACAAGCGCATAGAAACCTCCGATTATAAAAAAACCGTAGAAAGCGTTGCCGAGCAGCTTGCCTACCCATAATGCAATGCCTATGTTAATAATGATAACGGATAATGCAACAACCATAAAAATTGCGAGTCGTGAAAGTAAGGAAGAAGCAACATCGGCAGATTTGTCTATAGCATTGAGCTTAAACAATTCGATGGTTGTTTTGTTGTAGTCCTGCGCTTTTTCGAAAAGCGTTTCTATGGGTGTTGCATTTTCGTTCATGATTTAATTTTTAAAATGTCGATACTTTAGAAAGAAGAAAATAATCCGGAAATAAAATATTATTGTGCCGCATTTTTCATTTCTGATGTTGCGTTTCGCACTTCTCTTTTCGCTTCATCATATTTTGCTTTTCCTTTTGATGCCAGCTCGTCTGCTTCTTTCTTTGTCTTTTCAAACTTTTCTGTGATGGAATCACAGAACTCGTCAAATTTTGCTTTTAGATCATCAGCATAATCCCCGCCTTTGTCTAAAATTTGTTTGCGTGTTGTTGAACCTTTTTCGGGAGCAAATAAAATTCCCAATATTGCGCCAGTGGCAAGGCCTGCCAGCATACCTAATACTACTTTTCCTGAACTCATGATTTTTTTGTTTTTAAATTGTTTAAATGATATTTATTATTAAAGAGGTTTTCTTCCCTGGATAACTCTGAGAAGTATTACTATGATTGCAATAACAAGCAGAATGTGAATGAGACCACCGGCACTATAGCCGACAAACCCGATGAGCCATCCTATGATTAGCAGGACTGCGATTACATAAAGTAGATTTCCCATAATTTTTTTGTTTAATTGTTTTAGAAGAACGGAATAAAAAAACGTGCCATGATTTGTTTTTTAATTAGTTTCTAAATGTTCAAGCTGTTTTACATATTGTGAATCCCATTCAACATCGTAAGGAGATTTTTGGCTTTCAATTCTCCATTCGGTATAATAATACTCTACCTGGTTGCAGCGTGAGCAGCAGCGCGA
>JBIOHJ010000117.1:0-10329 GCA_044448905.1 Bacteroidia bacterium
AATAATTCGTGTTCCAGGGAAATAATAATTTTTATATCCCGCTTTTATAATTCGGTAAGACAGATCAATGTCTTCGCCATACATAAAATAATCCTCATCGAGTAACCCGATTTTATCAAGCACCGATTTTCGTAACATCATGCACGCTCCTGATAAAACTTCCACTTCATGCGTTTTATTTTTATCAAGAAATCCCACATGATATTTTCCAAAAATTTTTGATTTTGGAAATAAACCCGACAAGCCAAATATCTTATAAAATGCCACCGATGGAGAGGGTAAGCCACGTTTTGATTCCGGCAAGAAATTTCCCTTCCCATCAATCATATAAACTCCCAATGCGCCAGCTTCAGGATGTGAATCCATGAAAGAAATAATCTTTGAAAAAGTATCTTCTTCAACAACTGTATCGGGGTTCAACAACAGTACATATTCTCCTGATGATTCACGGATAGCCTGGTTATTGGCTTTAGAAAATCCTTTGTTATCGGAATTGGATATTAGCCTTATAGAAGGAAATTTTTCACGAATCAACTCTGCGGAGCCATCCACCGAATTATTATCCACCACAAAAATTTCCGAATTAATTTCTTTTAACGCCTTAAATACAGAAAGCAAACACTGTTCTAAAAAATACTTGACATTATAATTGACTATTATGATGGAAAGTTTGGAGTTCATTAAAAGTATTTATTCGTTGATGAATTATCTCACTAAAGAGTTTTCATAAAGCGTCCGGTTAATTATTGACCTCCCTAAAGTAATTTCATCAGCATATTCCAGTTCGCCACCAATAGCTACACCACGCGCAATGGTAGAAATTTTTATTTCAAAAGGTTTTAATTTTTTATAAAGATAAAAGACTGTAGTATCGCCTTCCATGGTAGTGCTTAATGCCATGATAACTTCATCAATAATTCCCTTGCCTGCTTTTTCAACCAGCCCTTCAATATTTAATTGCGAAGGACCGATTCCTTCCATCGGGTTAATAATCCCGCCAAGTACATGATATAATCCTCGATATTGTGAAGTGTTTTCAATTGCAATTACATCGCGGATATCTTCCACAACACAAATCAAACCTGCGTCCCGCTTTTTATCAGCACAGATGTTGCATATCTCGGTTTCAGAGATATTATAACAGCTTTTACAATAATTTATTGCGGTACGAAGGCGAATAATTGTATTGCCGAAATGCCTGACTTCATCTTCAGGGCGTTTTAATAATGACAATACAAGACGTAAAGCTGTTTTTCGACCGATGCCGGGTAGCTTTGCAAATTCGTTTACTGCATCTTCGAGCAGCTTGGAACTGTAGGAATTCAAAGTTTGGTGTTTGCGGTTTTCAGTTTACGGTTCAAAGTTAGTATTTAGGATTATGTTATTGGTAAGTATATTTCTACATATAATTGTTTAAAACAGTTTATTAACTCCTGTTTTTTAAAATGCAATTTATATACTTTTCCAACCGTAAACCACAAACCATAGACCGTAACCCTTTTTCATGTCATCAACATTTATCTTACTGATTGTGCTGGTTTATTTTGTGGTGCTGCTTGCCATAGCCTTTTATACATCGCGGGGAGCAGATAATGAATCGTTTTTTATAGGTAAAAAGAAATCGAACTGGCTGCTGGTGGCTTATGGTATGATCGGGACTTCGCTCAGCGGTGTCACTTTTATGAGTGTACCGGGCGAAGTGCTGGCAAAGCATTTTACCTACTTCGGAGTGGTTATCGGTTATTTTATCGGGTATTTTGTAGTGGCGTTTGTCCTGATTCCGCTTTATTATAGGCTTAACCTTACTTCCATTTATGGTTATTTAAAAACCCGTTTCGGAGATATTTCCTATAAAACCGGAGCTTCGTTTTTCCTGTTATCGCGAACGTTAGGAGCCTCTATCCGCATTTACTTAGTATTAATTGTACTTCAGCATTTTTTGCTTGATGGCGTTGGTATTCCTTATTATGTTTCGGTGTTTATTATTTTGCTGATGATTTTGCTTTATACATTTAAAGGAGGCGTTAAAACTATTGTGTGGACAGATACGCTGCAAACCACAGGCATGATACTCGCGCTGATTATTACCATTTTTTTAATCAGCACTGAATTGAATTTTTCTTTTTCGCAGCTTTTTTCCGCAATCAGCGCGAAAGGGTTTACCGAAACATTCCAGGTTACCGATTGGAAAAGCGGTAATTATTTTTTAAAGCACATTTTAGGTGGCGCTTTTGTTACCATTTCCATGACAGGGCTCGACCAGGAAATGATGCAGAAAAATATTTCGGTTAATACTTCGCACAATTCCAGGAAAAATATGATTGTTTTCAGCTTTATCCTTGTCGGAGTAAATATGCTGTTTTTGATTTTAGGAGGAGCTTTATATGTTTTTGCTGAAGCAAAAGGAATTACATTGCCTGCAAAAAGCGATGAAACCTTTCCGCTGATTGCTTTAAGTTATCTTCCACCACTGGCGGGTTTGATATTTATCATCGGTTTGGTTTCGGCATTGTTCCCGAGCGCTGATGGCGCATTGACAGCGCTTACTTCGTCTTTTTGCATAGACATACTCGGGTTAAAAGAACGGAATGATTTATCCGAAGAACAGAAAGGAAAAACCCGCAGAAAGGTTCATCTTATTATTACTCTTTTATTTTTTGTACTGATACTTCTTTATCAAAAGCTGATTGAAGCATCGATAATTTCCACCATACTTAAAGTAGCCAGCTATACATACGGACCACTGCTGGGGCTTTTTGCTTTTGGCCTTCTTACCAAAAGAAAAATCAGCGATACATGGCTGGTACCCGTTATCTGCGTTCTCTCACCCGCGGTTTGCTGGATGCTTGCCGCTAATTCGCAAAAATTATTTGGCGGCTATGCATTCGGGTTCGAACTGCTTATGGTAAACGGGGCAATAACATTTGCAGGGCTGATGGGAATATCGAAGAAAGTTTGAAGCCCGGTTATTTTTTTCAACCAGTCTTTGTAAACAAAAAGTTCTTTATTTACTTTTACACCACACAACTAAAAATCAATTCAACATGAAAAAAATTTTACAAAAAACCATCGTGCTTTGTTTGATGATGCTGAGTGCTTTCACTGCCAGTGCACAACGTTTCCTGAGCGAAATTTTTCCTTCGGCAACAGTCACGCAAAATATTGTTTATGCCAATAATTTTTCGGTGATAACCGGTACTCCGGTTGCGGGAGATTTGTTCCTTGATTTTTATGAACCAGGCGGAATGCCGGATCCTTTACTGCAACGGCCGCTTATTATTTTTATGCATACCGGGAGTTTTCTTCCCACATTTATAAACCAGCAACCCACGGGAAACCGCAGAGACTCCACGGTTGTTGAAATGTGTACACGGTTTGCAAAACGCGGCTATGCTGTTGCTGCCATGTCGTACCGCTTAGGATGGAACCCTGCTGCTGTAGGTGGAGGAGCCAATGAAGATATCAGGAGAGGTACGCTGCTTTCGGCAGTTTACCGTTCCATACAGGATGCAAAGGCTTGTGTACGGTTTTTCAGGAAGGATGCCGCAACAACCAATACGTATAAAATAGATGTGAACAATATTATTTTAGGCGGTGTAGGATCGGGCGGATATACTGCAATGGCATATGCTACACTGGAAGACCCGCTCGAAATAACCCTTCCGAAATTTCTCGCCAATTTTACCATCCCGGCTTATGGGTTTACAGCGGGACAGCCTTATGTAAACCAGGCTTTACTTGGCGATTATGACGGATATGGAGGTAATGCTGCACTTAACAATCCAAATAACAGCGTAGGTTATTCAAACGAGGTTCATTTTGTTTTTAATATGGGTGGCGCTCTGGGCGACAGCATCTGGCTTGAAGCCGGTGACGCACCCATGGTTGCATTTCATGTGGTAGGTGACCCATTTGCACCGTACGGCTACGGACCGGTTATTGTTCCAACTACGGGCGATTATGTAGTGCATGTAAGCGGAAGCAGTGAAATAATTCGCTTAGCCACAGATTCAGGAAACAACAATTGCTTTAACGGAGCAGGCTTTACCGACCCATTTACTCTTCATGCCAATACTGTTAATAATGGTTATGATGGCTTATACCCGTTTTATACCAATCCAATGGTTCAGTCAGGGCCATGGGAGTGGTTTGATTCTTTAGCTACTATGGCAGGATGTGCATTGACCGGGCAAACACCCACACAATGCGCAGCCATCTATTCAAATGCATTACTAACTAACCCTGACATGAGCAAAGTAAAAGCGATAGCTTATATTGATACCATTATGGGTTACCTGAATCCTCGAATTGTTTATTGCCGCAACCTGCCCGTGGCAATGAACGAAAATTTTGCAGAAATGACCGGGGTGGAAATTTATCCTAACCCGGCAACTTCATTTATAAATATTACTTCGGCCGATTCAAAAAATAAAATATTACGGGTTTCGATAACCGACATTGCCGGGAACATAACCAAGAAAACCGAAAATATTAATGACCGCTTTTTCAGGATTGAACGCAGGGATTTATCACCGGGAATTTATTTTGTGAAAGTTCGCTGTGAAAAAGGCGAACTGGTGAGGAAGATTACGATACAGTAAAATTATTTTTAAAAGTAAAAGGGCGTCCGTCAGCTGACGGATGCCTTTTTTGTTGCTTTTAATTTGATTACATTTCAACCACCAACCCATCATAAGCGCATTGGATGTTTGGCGGTAATGTACTATTCACCTCTTCACACAATCCTAACTGGTGGCTTATATGGGTAAGATATGCCATTTCAGGCTGCAGGTCGTTAATCACTTCAATTGCCTGCGGTAAATTATAATGCGAAACATGAGGTTCGTTGCGCAATGCATTCAGCACTAAAACTTTCGAGCCTCTTATTTTTTTCCGTTCTTCTTCGGCAATAAAATTCGCATCGGTTATATAGGTGAAATCACCAATACGGAAACCCAATACGGGAATCATATAATGCTTTACTTCAACGGGAAGAATTTTAATTCCCGCCACATCAAATTCCTTGTCCGTTATGGTATGCACATTTATTTGGGGCACACCCGGGTATTTTAAATCTTCAAAAGCGTAAATAAACTCTCTCCTCAATGCATGCTGAACATTTTCAGTTGCGTATATATCAATTTTCTTTTTCAGAATATAATTAAACCCCCGTATATCATCCATTCCCGCAATGTGGTCTTTATGCTCGTGCGTAAAAACAAGCCCGTCTAATCTTTTAACTCCTGCTCTTAACATTTGCTGCCTGAAATCAGGGCCCGAATCAATCACAATTACTTTTCCTTTATCCTCAATCATCACGGAAGTACGCAGGCGTTTGTCGCGTTCATCGGCAGAAGTGCATACCCTGCATGTACATGCGATAACAGGTACGCCCTGTGAAGTTCCGGTTCCGAGAAATGTGATTTTCATTTTATCAGCGAAATACGAAACCAAAGAAGTGTAAAGGAAAAAATTGTCAAACGATTATTTTTTTTAATTCGCCTTTAGCCGATTCATTTAATTCTTCTTTAAGATTTAATTCTTTCAGAATTTCAATTAAAGCGTTTACCCGGCTTTCAATGGTTGAAAATTTATTGATAACTATTACTCTTGTATCCTGCAGGATGCAATACCCCGATTTGAAATTTCCCTTTTCATTTCGGATGGTATAATTATTTTCTTCAAGAATGTCTTCGAGCTTTTTAAGAAATTGAGGAGTATATTTAATCATAATTATTTTTCAAAGTTCAGGATGCAAATATGTAATAAATTGAAAACTTAAATTGCTTTTGTAATTAAAAAACAATTAACCGGTTTGGCAGGTAAAGATGTAATATTGGTGGTTACATTTTTTTGTTTTTCTTTGCAGCGCTTTTAAAAAAAATAATGAAAATAGGAATACCCAAAGAAACCAAAGAAGGAGAAAATCGCATAGCAATTACCCCCGATGTGGTAAAAAGCCTGGTAAAGGAAGGATTTGAAGTAACGGTTGAAAAAGGCGCAGGGCTGAATTCATTTTTTACGGATGAACAATTTGTTTCGGCAGGAGCAACGCTTGCTGATAAGAATTCGGTTTACAATACTTCGGATGTGATTTGTAAAGTAAATGCTCCCGTACCGGGTGATATTGCATTAATGAAAAAAGATGCCGTATTGATTTCTTACCTGTTTGCTTTAAGCAACCCGGCAACTGTTGATGCCTGTATTAATACCGGTATTTCCGCTTTTGCGGTTGATGCTATTCCACGTATTTCGCGCGCGCAAAAAATGGATGCGCTCAGTTCGCAGGCAAATCTTGCCGGTTACAAAGCCGTGCTGATGGCTGCTAATACTATCGGGAAAATATTTCCGATGATGACCACTGCAGCCGGAACCATAAGACCTTCACGTGTTGTAATTTTTGGTGCCGGTGTTGCCGGGTTACAGGCAATTGCAACAGCAAAGCGTTTAGGCGCTGTTGTTGAAGTTTCGGATATTCGTCCCGAAACCAAAGAGCAGGTTCAATCGCTTGGAGGAAAATTTATTGAAGTAAAAAGCGATGACAGCATAACAATTGAAGGCGGATATGTAAAAGGAGTTTCGGAAGAGTTTTTGAAAAAGCAACAGGAGCTCGTATCAAAACATGTGCAGGAAGCCGATATTGTAATTACTACTGCTCTCATTCCCGGTAAAAAAGCTCCATTGCTCGTTACAGATGAAATGGTAAAAAGCATGCGATTCGGTTCTGTAATTGTTGACATGGCCGTTGAACAGGGAGGAAATGTTGTGGGAAGCGAATTGAATAAAACAGTTCAGAAACATGGAGTAACTATTATTGGGGAAAGTAACATCACAAGTTTGCTGCCTTCGGTTGCCAGCGAATTGTTTGCAAAAAATCTGCTTGCTTTCCTAACACATCTTGCAACAAAAGACGGATTCAAATGGGAAATGGAAGAAGAAATTACTAAGGGGAGTTTAATTGTACATAATGGAGTAGCTGTTCATCCAGGCGTGGCAAAGGCAGTTACAGCCTGAAAAATAAATTATTCATTAATTATATATGGAAGACATTTTAAAATTTATCGGGGTGCACCAGGAAATTATATTCTTTGTTATCCTTTCAATTTTTGTGGGTATTGAAGTAATAGGAGGTGTTCCCACAGTATTACACACACCATTAATGAGTGGAGCTAATGCTATTCACGGGGTTGTTATTGTTGGTGCCATCATCGTAATGTTAAATACATCGCCCGATAATTACCTTGGTCTTGCGCTTGGTTTTCTTGCTGTTATTTTAGGAACCTTAAATGTGGTTGGTGGTTTTGTTGTTACCGACCGTATGCTCGAAATGTTTAAGAAAAAATAATTATCAGCGAATACGAATCAATACCAATTTACGAATGTATTTTCTCCACCTGTTATTTTTGATTTCCAATTTTATTTATTCTCAAACTTTAAGCTTTAAACTTTAAACTTTATTTCCCTGGAATGACAGCCGAAACGCTATACCATATACGCACTATTACTTACATCCTTGCTTCGGCTACTTTTATTATTGGACTGAAGAAAATGAGCAATGCAAAAACAGCAAGGTCGGGTAACCTGGTGGCAGCTGCAGGAATGACTCTTGCTATTATAGCAACTATTTTTATCAACGTTGAAAAAACAATTTACGCACGCGGGACAACACTTTATAATGAAATTAAACCCCCGTTTTTTGTTTATGCGATGATTTTTGCGGCTATTGCAATTGGAACTATAATCGGATGGATGACGGCAAAAAAAGTGAAGATGACTAAAATGCCCGAGCTTGTTTCAATGTTCAATGGAATGGGTGGCGCTTGTGCAGCTTTGATTTCAATGATTGAATTCAATCATCTTCACCACCTGCTGAGCGATCCAATGACTTCTATTCCTTTAGCATTACCTGCTGCAGAAGTTTCATTTGAAGGAAGAACAATTGCCATTCTTGCCGGATTAATTATTGGGAGTGTTTCTTTTTCAGGAAGCATCATTGCATTCCTTAAGCTCAATGGAACTATGAGCAAACCTATTCGTCTTCCGAATTACAATATTATAAACTTAGCTATTCTTTTATCACTAACTACATTTGGTTGTTTCATGTTTTTTAAGGGTATGGAAATGCCGGTATTAATTTACCTTCTTTTTGCAGCTGCTTTATTTTACGGTGTAATGTTTGTTTTTCCGATTGGCGGAGCCGATATGCCGGTAGTTATATCATTGCTGAATTCTTTTACAGGACTTGCTGCAGCGTTTGGAGGCTTTCTGTACGATAATAAAGTGATGCTTACTGGAGGCATACTCGTTGGTTCTGCCGGAACGCTTCTTACTATTGTTATGTGCAAAGCAATGAACCGCCCGTTGAGTAATGTGATTTTCGGAGCATTCGGTGAAACGGCTGCGGCAGGTGAATCGACATCGGCCAAAGGGGCAGTCAAAGACATTACTGTATCTGATCTGGCTATTCTTCTTAATTATTCTAAAAAAGTTGTTATCGTTCCGGGTTATGGATTGGCTGTTGCGCAGGCGCAACATGTTATTCATGAATTGGAAATGCTGCTGGAAGAGCGCGGTGTGGAAGTGAAGTATGCCATCCACCCTGTTGCCGGAAGAATGCCCGGTCATATGAATGTGCTGCTTGCCGAATCAAATGTTGATTATGGAAAGCTTGTAGAGATGGATGAGATAAACCCTGAGTTTGAGCAAACGGATGTTGTGATGGTAGTTGGTGCAAATGATGTGGTAAATCCTGCTGCTAAAACCGATCCCTCCTCCCCTATTTACGGAATGCCGATTTTAGAAGTTGATCATGCTAAAAATATAATTGTAAATAAAAGGTCAATGAGCGCAGGTTATGCAGGCATTGATAATTTGCTTTTCTATGATCCGAAAACAAGCATGTTTTTCGGAGATGCAAAAAAAGCGCTGACCGATCTTGTTGCAGAATTGAAAACGATGTAAAGCTTTTTCTTTCATATATTACTTTCACTTTTATTTTCAGGATTTGGTTCCTTTTTTTCTTTCCATCAACAAATAATTTTTTGCCAATTGCTCACCCGTAATAGCTAAATGCTCATTAGCGGTTCATTTTCTTTTTATGCGACTGTAGTTTTACGTCAACAAATTAAAAAAAATGTTTACCCTGCTAAAAACAAAAACAATGAAAACTCAAAATCAAAACTCAAAAAGAATCAATAACGGGATGTTATTTATTCTGGGAATCATTTTCAGCGGATCTATCTTATTGCAAAGCTGCAGTAAAGATGAAAACTTTAACCCCGGTTCACCTTCGTCAACAGCGTCAAATAATGAGCGCGTAGCTGGTGATGCTATTGCTATTTACCACAGGGGAAGTGATGATGGGACACCCATGCCTATCTACTCAGTAACCATTTCTCAACTCGGAAACAGAGACAGAACTGCGCTCGTAACCTATAACGGTGAAGAAAATGTAGCCGTAAAAGGTGCTGTTGAATGGAAGGTTGATGTTAATTTATTAAATGCATTTCTTGACATTGCAGCTCAACAAAAGTTGTATGACCTGGCAGACGAAAGTAAAGGTGGCGCAGAAACTTCGGTTACAAAAATAGCCGATGGTCAAAAGGGCAAAGGAATTATCAACTATGCTTCGCCAGATGTTGAACCACCTGCCGCATTAATTGAGTTTCAAAAAATGCTGGAAACAAAACTTCAAATTGGTCGTCTTGTGAATGGTTAAAAAATTAAAAAACTAACTTTCCTCCTCCGTTAAGTTAGAGTCGGTTAGTCATCCCGGTCCGCAAGCCGGGATGCTTTCTTTATATACACCCCGTTCAATGGGTTGAAAAAAATATAGACGGTCTGTTGTAAAATTCAAATAACTGTTCTATATTCACATTGTCATTTATTTTTATAAAATCAAACTCATTAAAAAAGGAGGACGTTATGAATTACTTTGAAAAAATTGACGACTGGTCTCACAAGCATCATCCCAAGTGGTTAGACGTATTGCGGTTTTTGCTTGGCGCTGTAATTTTTATTAAAGGATATTTTTTTATTAAAAATACCGATGCGCTTGTGACCATAATGACTAACAGCAAATTTCCGTGGGTTTCATTAATCCTCGCTCATTACGTTGCGTTTGCGCATTTGGTAGGTGGATTTATGATTGCCATCGGGTTACTGACAAGAATCGCAATCCTGTTTCAGCTGCCGGTACTTATCGGAGCTGTTATTTTTGTAAACGCGCAACGTGGATTTTTTTCGGAAAATTCCGAACTGATGTTTTCGGTTATTATTCTTTTTATGCTTATTTTCTTTTTTATTTACGGTTCAGGCCCGCTTTCAATT